>NZ_VFUE01000017.1:0-129777 GCF_006441495.1 Mesorhizobium sp. B2-6-4 | reverse complement strand
CGCTCTACATGGTCCGGCTGATGGTGAACGGCGCCAAGACCTACTGAGCTGAATTAAAGGGAGGATCGTCATGCCATTCGTCAACATCCGCATCGTCAAGGAAGTGATCGCCGCCGATCCGGCCGGCAAGAAAGCCGACATCGCCAAAAAAGTCACGGCGGCGATCATGGACGCCACCGGGCTCGGCAATGACGATGTCTGGGTGGTCTTCGAGGAGGTCAACGCCCGCGACTGGTACGTCGGCAAGACCGATGTCGAGACGCTGAGAAAAGGGTAGGCGCTAACGCGCGCGAATGAAATCCGCGAAAGCGGACAACGCATCGCGCGTTGCCAACGCGTTCGCCTGCTCCCCCAGGACGGCCTCCACCTCAGCTGGCTTCTTGCCGAGCAGCCCGATCTCCAGCCCGCCGTCATAAAGCGCGAAGGACATGGTGCGCATGATCTCCGCCAATGCGGCGCGGGCATAGAGCGAGCGCGGCGAGGCGTGCACCAGCATGGCCGGCTTGTCGACGGCGGCATCGCGCGACACCAGCCAGTCGAGCGCATTCTTCAGGCCGCCCGGCACGCCATGCGCATATTCCGGGCATGAGATGATGACGCCGTCGGCGGCGGTGACGGCATCGATCAGCCTGGACGCTTCGGACGGCGTCCGCTCACCCTCGTCGTCGGGGTTGAAGATCGGCAGCAGGCCGAGTCCTTCATGGATGGCGACGCGGCAGCCCTCTGGCGCGTTCCACGCCAGTGCCGCGACCAGGGCCGAATTGGTGGAGGCCGCCCGCAGGCTGCCGGAAATGGCAAGGAGGTTCAGCAAGGCGACGCTCTGACGAATCTTCCGCGCACGCTACCACATCGTCTGCTTGTATTCGTCGTCCAGCCAGCGGTCGGTCGCCTCGGCCGAATCGGCGAGCGCCAGTTGGTCGCGCAGGATCTGACCGAGCGTCGGCAGCGTGGCGCGATCGTGCCAGCTCTCCGGCTTCCAAAGCTCGGAGCGCATGAAGGCCTTGGCGCAATGCATGTAGGCGGCCTTGACGGCGACCACGACGACGCTCTGCGGCTCCTTGCCGTCGACGGCCAGCCGTTCGCGCAAAGCGGCGTCGACGGTGATGCGGGCGTCGCCATTGACGCGCAGCGTCTCGTTCATGCCGGGAATGAGGAACAGCAGCCCGACCGACGGATTGAGCAGGATGTTCTCCAGCGTATCCAGCCGGTTGTTGCCGGGCCGGTCGGGGATGGCGATGGTCCTGTCGTCAAGCACGGCGGCGAATCCTGGCTTGTCGCCTTTGGGCGTCACATCGGCATTGCCTTCGCCGTCGGAGGAGCCGATCAGCACGAAGGGGCTCTTGCCGATGAAGGAGCGGCAATGGCCGTCCAGCGCCTTCGATTCTTTGCGGATCGAACCATCCGTCGGACGCGGCGTCTTGTAGATCGTCCGCAGCTCTTCGCGCGTGGTGACGAATTCCATGGCACTCCCCCCAATTTGCAGGCCTTACTTGCCGGCCTTCTCTTCGCCGCCGGTCTTGTCGTCCAGCGAATGGCGCAGGATCAGCGGCATCTGGCTGAAGGTGAACAGAAGCGTGATCGGCATGATGCCCCAGACCTTGAAGGTAACCCAGGCATCGGTCGAAAAATTCCGCCACACCACCTCGTTGACGAGGGCCAGGAACAGGAAGAACAGGCCCCAGCGAAAGGTGAGTTTTCTCCAGCCCTCGGCATCGAGCCTGAAGGCGGAATTGAAGACGTAGCCGAGCAGAGATCTGCCGAAGAACAGCCCACCGAGCAACACGCCGCCGAACAGCGTGTTGACGATGGTCGGCTTCATCTTGATGAAGATGTCGTCCTGCAGGTAGAGCGTCAACGCGCCGAAGATGAAGACGACGACGCCCGACACCATCGGCATGATCGGCAGGGTGCGGGTGAGCAGCCAGGACGCGACCAGCGCGATCGCGGTGGCGGCCATGAACAGGCCGGTGGCGACGAAGATCGGGCCGCCGAATTCCGCCAGCGCCGGGAATTTCTGCGTCAGCCATTCGCCTCGCGCATTGGCGAAAAAGAACACCAGCAGCGGCCCTAGCTCGAGAACGAGCTTGAGCAGCGGGTTGACGCCTTCCTTCTTCTCTTTCTGCGGGTCGGACGGATCGCGTTCGAGAATGGGTGGGTTCATATCTTCCTTCTTACGCACGATCCGGTTGAAGCAACTTCCGGGATCATGCCGTTAGGCAACGCCAGCGATCGCCCTGGCGAATTCGCTTGCCGAGAACGGTTCGAGGTCGTCAACCTGTTCGCCGACGCCGATGAAATAGACCGGCAATCTGTGTTTTGCCGCGATCGCCACCAGAATACCGCCACGCGCCGTCCCGTCCAGCTTGGTCATCACCAGGCCGTTGACGCCGGCGATGTTGCGGAAGATCTCCACCTGGTTGAGCGCGTTCTGGCCGGTGGTGGCGTCGACCGTCTGCAGCACGGTGTGCGGCGCTTCCGGATCGAGCTTGCCCAGCACGCGCACGATCTTCTCGAGTTCCGCCATCAGCTCGGCCTTGTTCTGCAGGCGGCCGGCGGTATCGATGATCAGCACGTCGGAGCCTGCTTCCTTCGCCTTCTCGAAAGCATCGTAGGCGAGGCCGGCGGCATCGGCGCCGAGCTTGGAGGCGATGACCGGCGATTTCGTCCGCTCGCCCCAGATCTTGAGCTGCTCGATGGCGGCGGCTCGGAAGGTGTCGCCGGCGGCCAGCATCACCGACAGGCCGCCATCGGTCAGTTTGGCCGCCAGCTTGCCGATGGTCGTGGTCTTGCCGGTGCCGTTGACGCCGACCACCAGGATGACATGCGGTTTGTGGCTGAGGTCGAGTTCCAGCGGCAGGGCGACGGGGGTCAGCACCTTCTCGACCTCCTGCGCCATCACGGTGCGGACCTCGGCGTCGGAGACATCCTTGCCGTAGCGGCTGGCGGCCAGCGAATCGGTGACGCGCAAGGCGGTCTCCAGCCCGAGATCGGCGCGGATCAGCACGTCCTCCAGGTCCTGCAGCGTGTCGTCGTCGAGCTTGCGCTTGGTGAAGACGCCGGCAATGTTGCCCGACAATTCGCGCGAGGAACGGGCAAGCCCGTCCCGCATGCGCTGGAACCAGGAGCGCCGCGGCGCCGGCGCCGGCGCCTTCTGCGGCTCGGCCTTCTGCTCCACTTTTTTGGCGACCGTCACCTTGACGGGAGCGGGCGTGGGCTTCGGCGGCGCGGGAACTGCCTCAGGTTCCGGCGCGATCTCGGCGCGCACAGGCTGCGGCTCGATCGGCGCAGGCTGGCGAATTGGCGGCGAGATTTCGGCGGCAGTTTCGGCACTGGGTGCCAGGTTCTCGACAGGCTGGCGCCCCTCACCCTTACCCTCTCCCCATGAAGGACGGAGAGAGGGAGGCGTTGGCGATGGAACTTCTTCCTTCTCCCCGTCACTATACGGGGAGAAGGCGCCGGCAGGCGGATGAGGGGGGGCGCCGGCCTGTGACGGCTGCGCCGAAGACGGTGTCGTAGGAATCTCGATTGGCGCCGGCGTCTCGACCGGAACTTCGGCGGGCGTCGGTACTTCGGCGGGTGCCGGTTCCGGCAGCTGCTCCGGGCGCGACGGGACAATTTCCGGCTCGGCGGGCGCTGGCGGCGGTACCTCCTGCGGCCGCGGTTCGGGCGCAGGCTCCGGAATGGCCGGAGGTGTCGGAACTTCCTCAGGTGCCGGCGGCTCCGGGCGCTCGGGCGTCGGTGCCGGTTCCTCCTCCGGCCGCGGCTCCGGCAGCGGTTCCGGCTCGGGCGGAACAGTCGGCTCCGGCACCGGCGGAATGGCCGGGGCAGGCTCGGGTGTCGGCTCCTCGGGCGGCGCGGGCTCGACGGGAGGCTGAGCCTGGGTCTCCTCCCGCTTCAGGAATTCCGGAACGGCCTGCTCGGCCGCCGGCTTCAGCGTGTCGAGCTGATCCCATTTGATCGGCGGCAGCGGGGCGGTCTCGTCGACGCGCTCCTCGACGACCTCCTTCTTGCCGAACGAAAATATCTTCTTGAAGAACCCGGCCATCTCTTGCGTTTCTCAGGCGGCGCGGGCGGCAAGCGGGGCCGCGATCAGCCGGGCGCCGTCATGACCGGTGACTGTTGCTTCGACGATCTCGCCCGGCGCGCCGGTGGCGAGCGCGGCGAGCGTAAACCCTTCGGTGCGGCCGAGCCCGTCGCGCTCGATCAGGATCGACTGGCGCGTTCCGGAGAGCGACGACAGATGGCGGCGATATGCGGTCTCGCCGGCGGCGCGCAGGCGGGCTGCCCGCTGCTTGACCACTTCGCGGCGGACCTGCGGCATGCGCGCGGCGGGCGTGCCTTCGCGCGGCGAAAACGGAAAGACGTGCAGGTGGGTCAGCCCGCATTCCTCGACGATCTTTGCCGAATTTTCGAACATCGCCTCCGTCTCGGTCGGGAAGCCGGCGATGATGTCGGCGCCGAAGACGACGTCAGGGCGCAGCTTGCGCACGTCTTCGCAGAAGCGGATCGACTGATCGCGCAGATGCCGACGCTTCATGCGCTTCAAAATCATGTCATCGCCGGATTGCAGCGACAGATGCAGATGCGGCATCAGCCGCGGCTCGGTGGCGATGGCGTCGAGCAAATCGTCGTCGGCCTCGATGGAATCGATGGAGGAGAGGCGCAGGCGCTTCACGTCCGGCACCTGGCGCAGGATCGTCTTCACCAGCCTGCCGAGTTTCGGCGCACCCGGCAGGTCGGCGCCGAAACTGGTCATGTCGACGCCGGTCAGCACGATCTCGGCATAGCCGTTGCCGGTGAGCCGCTTGACCTGTTCGACCACGGCGCCCATCGGCACCGAGCGTGAATTGCCGCGGCCATAGGGGATGATGCAGAAGGTGCAGCGGTGGTCGCAGCCATTCTGCACCTGCACGAAGGCGCGTGCCCTGCCCTCGATGGCATCGACCATATGGCCGGCGGTCTCGCGTACGGAGAAGATGTCGTTGACGCGCGCCTTCTCGCTGTCGTTGACGCCGAAATCCGGCAGCGCGCGATAGGAATTGGCCTTCAGCTTCTCCTCATTGCCAAGGACGAGATCGACCTCGTCCATGGCCGCGAAATTCTGCGGCTCGGTCTGCGCCGCGCAGCCGGTGACGATGATGCGAGCTTCGGGGTTGTCGCGGCGCGCCTTGCGGATCGCCTGTTTGGCCTGGCGGACCGCTTCGCCGGTGACGGCGCAGGTGTTGAAGATGACGGCGCCGCCAGCCAGCCCACCGAGGCCCGCAGTTTCGGCCTCGCGCCGCATCACCTCGGATTCATAGGTGTTCAGCCGGCAGCCGAAGGTCACCAGTTCGATGCGATTGGGGCCCTTCCCCACATCGCCATCCTTGAAAGGAGCGGGCATCAGGCCGCGCTTTCGGTGTCGCGCGCCCAGGCGCCGCTCGAGGGATCGAAGCTGCCGGAAAACTCCCATTCGGCCGCACCGGTCAGGATGACATGGTCGTTTTCAAGCCATTCGACGTGCAGCGAGCCGCCGCCGGGGGTCAGTAGATTGACGCTGCGCCCGGTGCGCCGGGTGCGGGCCGCAGCCACGACGGCGGCGCAGGATGCCGTGCCGCAAGCCTTGGTCAGGCCGGCGCCGCGTTCCCAGGTGCGGATGATCATGCTGTCGGGCGAGGTCACCTGCGCGATGGTGATGTTGGCGCGCTCGGGGAAGATCGGATGGTTTTCGAGCAGCGGTCCGAAGCGGTCGAGTTCGTAGGACCAGACGTCGCGGTCGACCCAGAAGATGGCATGCGGATTGCCCATGGAGACGACCGAGGGCGAATGCAGCACCGGGGCGTCGATCGGGCCGACCTGCAATTCGATCATGCGGGTATCGCGAAACTCCTCAGCGAGCGGAATGTCCCGCCAGCCGAAGCGCGGCGTGCCCATGTCGACCGAGATCGAGCCGTCGGCATGTTCCTGCGCGTTGAGGATTCCGGCGACGGTCTCGAAGGTGAATGTCTTTTGTCCGGTCTCGGCCGCCAGCGCCTGGACGACGCAGCGCATGCCGTTGCCGCAGGCCTGCGCGCCCGAGCCGTCCGAATTCAATATGTCGATGAAATAGGCCGTACCCGGCGTCCGCGCCTCATGGATCGCCATGATCTGGTCGAACCGCGTCGAGGCATCGGCGTTGAGCGCGATCGCAGCTGTCGGCGTCACCCGGTCGGCACGGCCGCGCATGTCGGCAACGATGATCTCGTTGCCGATGCCGTTCATCTTGGCGAAAGGGGCGGTGCCTGCCATTTCTTCCGGTCATTCCGTACTGTTTGCCGCTATATGGCGGAAAAGGGCGGGAATTACCAGTGCATCGCGCCTTCAGGTGACGGCGAAGACGCCGAGCACGATCAGCAGGAATATGATCAGCACGATACCGATCAGGATGCGCGCGCCGGTGGCGGCCGCACCTGCTAATGCCGGCATGCCGAGCAGGCTCGCAGCGGCGGCGATAATCAGGAGAATGATGATCCATTTAAGCATGGAAATGCCTCGCAAAGCGATAGAAATCGAAGCCCCTTCAACAAACGCGCCGGTGGCGCTCGGGTTCCGCCGGCCGCGGCCGGCCCCGGTCAAAGCGCCGCTTCCTGCGGCACGTCCCAGACCTCACCTGGCCGCAAGGCGCGAAAACGTTCGCGCGGCAGGCCCTCGGCCTCCAGCGCCTCGTCGAGCTTGCGTGCCGGCTCGTCGATCGGTTCGTCGGTGAGCTGGAACGTGCCCCAATGGCAGCCGGCCGCATAGGCGGCGTTGCACAATGTCATGCCTTGCACCGCCTCCTCCGGGTTTTGATGCTGCGAGGCCATGAACCAGCGCGGCTCATAGGCGCCGATCGGCAGGATGGCGAAGCGGAAGCCGCCGTGCTTGTGAGCCATGAGCCGGTAGTTGATGCCGTCATGGAAGCCGGTATCGCCCGCGAAATAGATCCGGCCGGCCGGCGTCTCGATGACGAAGCCGGCCCATAGCGCCATGCGCCGGTCGCGTGTGCCGCGCGCCGACCAGTGATGCGCCGGCTCGACATGGACGGCCACGCCATCGCCGATGTCGACCCTGTCGCCCCAGTCATGCGCCGAGAGCCGCATGCCGGGAACCGCCCCGCCAATCAGGACGTCATTGCCGAACGGGGTCACCACCAGCGGGTCGTGCCTGGCCTTGAGCTGCTTCAGCGTCGCGATGTCGAGATGGTCGTAGTGATTGTGACTGATCAGCACGAGATCGATCGGCGGCAGGTCGGCCAGGGCGATGCCCGGCGCGTTGACGCGTTTCGGCCCGACGAAGGAGAACGGCGAGGCCCGCAGCGACCATACCGGATCGGTGAGGATGTTCAGGCCCGCGGTCTGGACCAGCAGCGTGGAATGACCGACCATGGTCACGGTCAGGCCGGCGCCCTCGACACGTGCGGGCGGCTTTGCCTGCGGAAAGGGACTCGGATTGGTGGCCGGCCATTTCGAGCGTTGGCCATTGAACTGCCATTTCAGCAGATCGGCGAAACGCGCCGGCGGCTGGCCGCCGGGATTGAAGAACAAGGTTCCGTCGAAATGATCGCTGGGCGGGCCGTTATAGTAGCGATTGGCGGCTTTCGGTCTCGCAGCCAATTTGCGACTCCAGTGAATTTCGGTCTGCCAGACATAGCCCTTGTGCCGGCTGGCGCAAGCGTTTGCCGGCCGAATGCCAACGGCCCGGGCGGCCGGCTTGAGTAGGATCGGATTGGGGAGGACGATGCCATGGCGATGAAGCGGACCAGGACACCATGGATGAAGGCCGGGGATTTCGGCCGCTCGCTGGCGCGCGGCATCGGCGTCAACCTGCTGGTGAGCGACATGGCGGCCATGGAAGCCTTCTGCCGCGACGTGCTCGGCGCCGATATCATCTATGCCGACGAGGATTTCGCGGCGATCGAGCTGCTGGGCTCGGTGTTCATGCTGCACGCCGACCATTCCTATCTCGACAATGCCATGACAGGGACGATCGCCGGCGCCGAGACACGCGGCGCCGGCATCGAACTGCGCCTTTACGGCGCCAATCCGGATGCGGTCGAGGCCGCCGCGCGCGATCACGGCCACATCGTGCTGGCCGGAGCGATCGACAAGCCGCACGGCCTGCGCGAGAGCTATGTCGTCGGACCGGACGGCTATATATTCGTGCCGAGCGCTCCGCTGGCCGGATGATAGCGACAAATTTGCAACAATTCTTGGCGCAAACCCTATTTTAACCATATCGGGTTGAAATTTCGCCACCTTCTCCATCTTGGTGGAGGGCGACATTGTGCGGACGGCAGCCCCGCCGGATCCGACGGAGGTTGGAATGACTTTTTCGAAAACAGCCCTGGTGGCCGTATCGCTGGCGGCGCTCGTTGCGAGCGGCTGCTCAACGTCACGGTTTTCCTCGATGGACGACCAGCAGCCGGCGCCGCTGCAGCCGGCGCCGTCCGGTCAGGTGACGGCCAACCAGTTGCCGCCCCCGGCCTCCCCCGGCACCACGGATCCGTCGCAATTCCCGACCGCCCCGCAGAACAGCCAGGTCGCCTCCTTGCCGCCGGACGGTTCGGCGCCGGCGGGTGCGCCGGACCTGACCGCGGCCAGTGTCGCCGGCGTATGGAACGCCAGCGTTTCCGGCCAGAGCTGCAAGGTGGCGACGCCGCAGACCAAATTCGGCGCCGGTTTCCGCGCCGGACCGCTGCATTGCCCGGCGCCGATCGACGGCATCAAGTCATGGAACGTCGCCGGCAAGCAGTTGACGCTTTATGATGAGAATGGCGGCACGCTGGCACGGCTCTATTCCTCGGGCGGCTCGAAATTCGACGGCCAGACTTCCAATGGCCTGCCGATCTCGCTTACAAGGTAGCCAATCCCTCGACAACGACGTGACCTATGCATCTGCGTGACGGCCTCCAGACCCATGTGACCGTCAGGCAGCGTTACGACCATCTGGTCGACACCGGTGCCATCGAGCGCGATCCGGCGCAGGAGCGGATCGTCACCGCTCTCGACTGGCTGATATCAGAGATTTCGGTGAAGCGGCTGGCGCACAAATCGAGCGCGCTTGGCTGGCTCTTCGCCCGAAGGCGCGAGACGCACGAGGCGGTCAAGGGCCTCTACATCCATGGCGGCGTCGGCCGCGGCAAGACCATGTTGATGGACTTGTTCTTCGAGCTGCTGCCGGTGCGGCGCAAGCGCCGCGTGCATTTCAACGACTTCATGGCCGAGGTGCAGGACCGCATCCAGAAGCACCGGCAGGAGCGCAAGGACGGCACGGTGAGGGAAGACGATCCGATTCCGCCGGTGGCGCGGGCGCTTGCCGAACAGGCCTGGGTACTGTGTTTCGACGAGTTCTCGGTCACCGACATCGCCGATGCGATGATCCTGTCCCGGCTGTTTTCGGCGCTGTTCGCCAGCGGCGTGGTGCTGGTGGCGACGTCGAACGTAGCGCCGGAGAACCTCTATCGCGACGGGCTGAACCGTCAGCTTTTCCTGCCCTTCATCGGCATATTGGAACGGCATGCACAGGTGCTCTCGCTCGATGCCGACAAGGACTATCGGCTGGAGAAGCTTGCCCGTACGCCGGTCTATGTGACGCCCGCCGATGCGGCGGCCGATGAGGCGCTGGACGCGGCTTGGCAAACGATGACGCGCGGCGCGCCGACGGCCGAGGCGTCGCTTGCCGTCAAGGGCCGGCAGCTGGCCGTTCCGCGCGCCGCCGGCGACGCGGCGCGTTTTTCCTTCGCCGATCTGTGCGAGAAGCCGCTCGGCGCGCGCGACTATCTGGCCCTTGCCGACCGCTTCTCGACCATCTTTATCGACCACATTCCGGTGCTGGGTGAAGGCCGGCGCAACGAGGCCAAGCGCTTCATCCTGCTGGTCGACACGCTCTACGACCATCACATCAGGCTGGTGGTAAGCGCGGAAGCGCCGCCGCAGCAACTCTATGTGGCCAAGCGCGGCGTCGAGGTGTTCGAGTTCGAACGCACGGCTTCGCGGCTGATCGAGATGCAGAGCCGCGACTGGCTGGAGGATTGGGCGGAGCGGCGGAAGGCGAAGACGACGCCGGAGGCGCGGCAGGCGCCGGCTACGCCGCCTTCGTCCCAGGGCGGAGCGACGCAAAGCGAAGCGCGCACCCTAGGACGAAGATAGGCCGAACTCCTGTCAGCCTCGCTACAGTTGATAAACATACATGAGGAAGCTCTCTGCTGACTCGTGCGCCTCCTCGCGCGACTCGTAAAGCGCGCGGGCGGCACGGTTGTCCGGCTCGGTGCCGACCCAGGCTTCTTCGCAGCCATTCTCCCTGCCGATCGCAAACATCGCGTCGAGCATCTTTCGCGCGATGCCCTGGCGCTGGAAGGCCGGCGATACGCCGACCTCGTCGATGTAGAGCTCCGTCGCCTTGTCGGGATGACGGTGAATGATGGCGGCGCATTGACCGACGGTCACGCCGTCGGCGAGCGCCACGACCATGAAGTGCCGGGTTCCCTGAGATAGACTGCCAATCGATCTGGCCTGACCGGTTCGTCGAACACATCCTCGGCGACCCGCATCACAAGGGCGTCATTGCCGGCATCAAGTCTTACGATCTCCATCTTCATCGTGTAGATTTTCCCCAGTCGAGTTTTCAAACTTTTACGTTTACGTAATTCCCGGTCACTCTAACCGATTGAAAACGCTCGCTCCAAAATAATCGTTTGAATTTACGCGGCGCCGGGGCTATTGGGTGCGGCGAAATCTCGCGGGATCCCCGCAGCATTCCGGTCTCTTCCTCGACGCCGTCATCAGATCGTCAGCGATTTGAGCGACATCACGAACAAAGGGAAACTATCCTGACATGGCACGCAACAAGATAGCGCTTATCGGCTCTGGCATGATCGGCGGCACGCTCGCTCACATGATCGGCCTCAAGGACCTCGGCGACGTGGTTCTGTTCGATATTGCCGAAGGCATCCCGCAGGGCAAGGGGCTCGATATTGCGCAATCGTCGCCGGTCGACGGGTTCGATTCCAGGCTGACCGGCGTCAACGACTATGCCGGGATCGAAGGGGCGGACGTCTGCATCGTCACCGCCGGCGTGCCGCGCAAGCCGGGCATGAGCCGCGACGATCTGCTCGGCATCAACCTCAAGGTCATGGAACAGGTCGGCGCCGGCCTGAAGAAGTACGCGCCGAAGGCCTTCGTCATCTGCATCACCAATCCGCTGGATGCGATGGTCTGGGCGCTGCAGAAGTTTTCCGGCCTGCCCAACACCCATGTCGTGGGCATGGCCGGCGTGCTTGACAGCGCTCGCTTCCGCTATTTCCTGGCCGAGGAGTTCAAGGTCTCGGTCGAGGACGTCACCGCCTTCGTGCTCGGCGGCCATGGCGATTCCATGGTGCCGATGATCCGCTATTCGACGGTTGCAGGCATTCCTCTGCCCGATCTCGTCAAGATGGGCTGGACCTCGAAGGAGAAGCTCGACCAAATCGTGCAGCGCACCCGCGACGGCGGCGCCGAGATCGTCGGCCTGTTGAAGACCGGCTCGGCCTATTATGCGCCGGCCGCATCGGCGATCTCGATGGCCGAAGCCTATCTCAAGGACAAGAAGCGTGTGCTGCCTTGCGCGGCTCATCTTTCCGGCCAGTATGGCGTGAAGAACACCTATGTCGGCGTTCCCGTGGTGATCGGCGCCGGTGGCGTCGAGCGCGTCATCGAGATCGAGCTTTCCAAGCCAGAGCAGAAGATGTTCGATAGCTCGGTGGCGGCGGTGCAGGGCCTGACCGAGGCCTGCGTCAAGATCGCGCCGCAACTCGCCTCGAAGTGAACCCCAGTAGCTGATCCGGAGACGATCCAGATGAACATCCATGAATATCAGGGCAAGGCGCTGCTGAAGGGCTTTGGCGCGCCGGTGGCCCAAGGCGTGCCGGTGTTCAAGGCGGATGAGGCGGAAGCCGCCGCCAAGGCGCTGCCCGGCCCGCTCTATGTGGTGAAGAGCCAGATCCATGCCGGCGGCCGCGGCAAGGGCAAGTTCAAGGAGCTCGGGCCTGACGCCAAGGGCGGCGTGCGGCTGGCCAAGTCGGTCGCCGACGTCGTCGCCAACGCCAACGAGATGCTCGGCCACACGCTGGTGACCAAGCAAACCGGCCCGGCCGGCAAGCAGGTCAACCGGCTCTATATCGAGGATGGCGCCGACATCGAGCGCGAGCTCTATCTGTCTGTTCTGGTCGACCGTTCGGTCGGCCGCATCGCCTTCGTCGTCTCGACCGAAGGCGGCATGGACATCGAGGCGGTCGCCCACGACACGCCGGAAAAGATCATCACCGTCGCCATCGATCCGGAAAAGGGCGTTACCGCGGATGACGTGAAGAAACTCAATGGCGCGCTGAAGCTCGACGGCGATGCTGCCAGGGACGGCGGCACGCTGTTCCCGATCCTCTACAAGGCCTTCGTCGAGAAGGACATGAGCCTGCTCGAGGTCAATCCCCTGATCGTCATGAAGAACGGCCGGCTGCGCGTCCTCGACGCCAAGGTGTCGTTCGACAACAACGCGCTGTTTCGCCATCCGGATGTGCTCGAGCTGCGCGACACCACCGAAGAGGACGAGAAGGAGATCGAGGCGTCGAAATACGACCTCGCCTATGTCGCGCTCGACGGCAATATCGGCTGCATGGTCAATGGCGCCGGCCTCGCCATGGCGACGATGGACATCATCAAGCTCTACGGCGCCGAGCCGGCCAACTTTCTCGATGTCGGCGGCGGCGCGTCGAAAGAAAAGGTGACGGCGGCCTTCAAGATCATCACCAGGGATCCGGCGGTCAAGGGCATCCTGATCAACATCTTCGGCGGCATCATGAAATGCGACATCATCGCCGAGGGCGTCATCGCCGCGGTCAAGGAAGTGGGCCTGAAAGTGCCGCTGGTCGTGCGCCTGGAAGGCACCAATGCCGAACTCGGCAAGAAGATCATCAACGACAGCGGCCTCAACGTCGTGTCGGCCGACGATCTTGACGACGCCGCCAAGAAGATCGTGGCGGCGGTGAAGGGCTGATCAAGTGCCTCCACGCAAGATAAACCTCGTCGAGGCTGCGGATGCGAAGATCGCGGATGTCTTCGATCCGCATATCGCCGGCGACGTCAATGACAGCCAGGCGAAGGTCGCCAAGTTCGGCGCGGTTTTCGACTGGCACGCCCATGACAACGAAGACGAAGCCTTCCTCGTGCTGCGCGGTCGCATCGCCATCGATTTCCGCGACGGTCCGGTCGAGCTCGGCGAAGGCGACTTCATCGTCGTGCCGCGCGGCGTCGAGCACCGGCCGCGTTCGCTGACACCGGAACCTGTGGTGCTGATGTTCGAGCCGGCGACGACGCTCAACACCGGCAACGCCAAGAGCGATCTCACCGTCACCGACCTGAAGCGGCTCTGAACCATGAACGCGGCCTCCTTCTCCTCGCTCTCGCCCGATCACCAGCGCCTGCAGGCGCTGGTCGGCGCGTGGCGCGGCGAGGAAGAGGTCGCGGACACACAATGGGCCGATGGCGGCTCAGCGACTTCGGAAGTACTGGCAGAGGCACAGTTCGGCGGCCTGTTCGTAGTGCAACGCTATCGCCAGCGCCGCGACGGGACGATTTCGTTCGGCGCGCACAGCGTGTTCGGCTTCGACCGGCAAAACAGCCTTGTCACCATGCATCAGTTCGATTCGATGGGCTTTGTGCCGGCCTCGCCGGCCTCCGGCACGTGGGAGGGCAACACACTGACGCTGTTGCGCTCGTCGCCGCGCGGGGCCGCACGCGTGACCTACGCTTTCGACGGCAGCGACAGCTATCGCATGCGACTGCAATTCCAGCCCGTCGGCAGCGACGGCTGGCAAGACATGATGAGCGGCCTTTACCGGCGCGTCCCGCCTTCCGTTTTGGGGGATGGCTGAGCGATGGAGATCCTGGGCAAAGCGGTTGAAGAAAGACACATAATCACACATATATTGGCTGTGTGTTTATGTGGAGACGAGCGATGAGGAACGTCACCCTGGCCATGGACGAGGCCCTGCTCGAGAAGGCGCGAGGCCTTGCCGGACGTCGCAAGACGACGCTCAACGCCCTCATTCGTTCACTGCTTGCGCATGAAGTCGAGCAGGAAGATCGGATTGCCTGGGCCAAGGCGGGAATGAAGCGGCTTATGGACGAGGCCGCGAAACGGAGCGACAGCGCCGACACCCCCTACAAGTGGGATCGAAGGGACGCCTATGCCGACCGGGAAGATCGACTGCTTTCTCGACACGAACGTCCTGATCTACGCGGCTTCGGAGAAGAATCGTGACCCACGTCGCGCGCCAATCGCAGAAGACCTGGTATCGAGCACTGTCTTTGGCGTGTCGGGGCAAACCTTGGCCGAATTCACAGCGGTGGCGCGAGGAAAATCCCTTCTGGGGGATGATCTGCTCGACCAATGGCTGGTCCTCCTCGGCACTTGTCCGCTGGTGCCTGTCGACGAAAGCTATGTTCGCGCAGGACTGGACCTCGCACGCCGCTACGGAATTCACTACTACGACGCCGCGCTTCTTGCCGCGGCCGGATATCTCGGCGCGCCGATTTTCTACACCGAAGATCTCAACCACAACCAGGTTTATGGCTCGGTGCGAGCCGTCAATCCTTTCTTGTAATCGCTGAATTCAGAGGCGTTCCCACCATGTCCATTCTCGTCGACAAGAACACCAAGGTGCTCGTGCAGGGCCTGACCGGCAAGACCGGCACCTTCCACACCGAACAGGCGCTGGCCTATCACGGGACCAAGATGGTCGGCGGCATCCATCCCAAGAAGGGCGGCGAGACCTGGACCGGCGCCAAGGGCGAGAATCTGCCGATCTTCGCCACCGTCGCCGAGGGCAAGGCCAAGACCGGCGCCAACGCTTCCGTCGTCTATGTGCCGCCGGCGGGTGCTGCCGAAGCCATCATCGAGGCCATCGAGGCCGAAATCCCGCTCATCGTCTGCATCACCGAAGGCATTCCCGTCATGGACATGATCAAGGTCAAGGCGCGGCTCGACCGTTCGACGTCGCGGCTGATCGGCCCGAACTGTCCCGGCGTGCTCACCCCCGACGAATGCAAGATCGGCATCATGCCCGGGAACATCTTCCGCAAGGGTTCGGTCGGTGTCGTTTCGCGCTCGGGAACGCTTACCTATGAAGCCGTGTTCCAGACCACCAATGTCGGCCTCGGCCAGACCACCGCCGTCGGCATCGGTGGCGATCCCGTCAAAGGCACCGAATTCATCGACGTGCTCGAAATGTTCCTCGCCGACGACGAGACCAGGTCGATCATCATGATCGGCGAGATCGGCGGCTCGGCCGAGGAAGACGCCGCGCAGTTTCTCAAGGACGAGGCCAAACGCGGCCGCCGCAAGCCGATGGCGGGCTTCATCGCCGGACGCACGGCGCCGGCCGGCCGCACCATGGGCCATGCGGGCGCGGTCATCTCGGGCGGCAAGGGCGGCGCCGAAGACAAGATCGCGGCAATGGAATCGGCCGGGATAAAAGTTTCGCCATCGCCGGCCCGGCTGGGCACGACGCTGGTCGAGGCAATTAAGGGCTAGTGAGTAGTCAATAGTGAGTAGTGAAAAGGGAAGAACGGGTGAGTAGCAGCTGAACGGGAAAGTCTTAATTTTTCCTACTCCTTACTGACTACTCACTATTCCCCTCGAAAGGAGACGGAGCCAGGCTCCGCAGACAAAATGGCACGACAAGATCAGGCCAACGACCAATTTTCGCTCACCTCTTTCCTTTATGGCGGCAATGCCGATTATATAGACGCGCTCTATGCGGCGTATGAGGACGATCCAGCCTCGGTCAATCCCGAATGGCAGGAGTTCTTCGCCGGCCTGAAGGACGATGCCGGGGATGTCCGCAAGAACGCCAAGGGCGCCTCGTGGGCCAAGCCCTCCTGGCCGCTGCAGGCCAATGGCGAGCTGGTGTCGGCGCTCGACGGCAATTGGGGCCTGGTCGAGAAGCACATCGAAAAGAAGGTCAAGGAGAAGGCAGCCGTCAACGGCGCCGTCCCCTCCGACGCCGACGTGCACCAGGCGACGCGCGATTCCGTGCGCGCCATCATGATGATCCGCGCCTATCGCATGCGCGGCCATCTGCACGCCAATCTCGACCCGCTCGGCATCGCCACGCTCGAGGACTACAACGAGCTGTCGCCGGAGAATTACGGCTTCACCGAAGCCGACTACGACCGGCCGATCTTCCTCGACAATGTGCTCGGGCTCGAATTCGGCACCATCCGCCAGATGCTCGACATCCTGACCCGCACCTATTGCTCGACGCTGGGCGTCGAGTTCATGCATATCTCCGATCCGGAAGAGAAAGCGTGGATCCAGGCGCGCATCGAGGGCGCCGACAAGGAGATCTCCTTCACCGCGACCGGCAAGAAGGCGATCCTCCAGAAACTGATCGAGGCCGAGGGCTTCGAGCAGTTCGCCGACGTCAAGTTCAAAGGCACCAAGCGCTTCGGCCTCGACGGCGGCGAAGCGCTGATCCCGGCGCTGGAGCAGATCGTCAAGCGCGGCGGTCAGCTCGGGCTGAAGGAGATCGTGCTCGGCATGGCGCATCGCGGCCGCCTCAACGTACTCTCCCAGGTGATGGCCAAGCCGCACCGCGCCATCTTTCACGAATTCAAGGGCGGCTCGGCCGCACCCGACGACGTCGAGGGCTCCGGCGATGTCAAATACCATCTTGGCGCCTCCTCGGACCGCGAGTTCGACGGCAACAAGGTGCACCTGTCGCTGACCGCCAATCCCTCGCATCTGGAAATCGTCGACCCTGTGGTGATGGGCAAGGCGCGCGCCAAGCAGGATTATCTGTTCGGCCGCGGTCGCGAGGAGATCGTGCCGCTGGAAGAGCGGGCCAAGGTGCTGCCGCTTTTGCTGCATGGCGACGCAGCCTTTGCCGGCCAGGGTGTCATTGCCGAAATCCTCGGCCTATCGGGCCTGCGCGGCCACCGCGTTGCCGGCACATTGCATTTCATCATCAACAACCAGATCGGCTTCACCACCAATCCGCGCTTCTCGCGCTCGTCGCCCTACCCGTCCGACGTCGCGAAGATGATCGAGGCGCCGATCTTCCACGTCAATGGCGACGATCCGGAAGCCGTGGTGCACGCCACCAAGGTGGCGATCGAATTCCGCATGAAATTCCACAAGCCTGTCGTGGTCGACATGTTCTGCTACCGCCGCTTCGGCCACAATGAGGGCGACGAGCCGGCTTTCACGCAGCCGATCATGTACCGCAACATCCGCAACCATAAGACAACGGTGCAGATCTATGCCGACCGGCTGATCGCCGAAGGCCACTTGACTCAGGCCGAGTTCGACAAGCTCAAGGCCGACTGGCGGGAGCATCTGGAATCCGAGTGGGAAGTCGGCCAGCATTACAAGCCCAACAAGGCCGATTGGTTGGATGGCGCCTGGTCGGGCCTGCGTACGGCCGACAACCAGGATGAACAGCGGCGCGGCAAGACCGCGGTGCCGGCCAAGACACTGAAGGAGATCGGCAAGAAGCTGACCGAGGTGCCGAAAGATTTCGAGGCGCACAAGACGATCATCCGCTTCCTCGAAAACCGCCGCCAGGCCATCGAATCCGGCGAAGGCATCGACTGGTCGACGGCCGAGGCGCTGGCCTTCGGCGCCATCCTGCTCGACGGCAACCCGATCCGCCTCTCCGGGCAGGATTCGGAGCGCGGTACCTTCTCGCAGCGCCATTCCGTGCTCTACGACCAGCGCGACGAGACCCGCTACATCCCGCTCAACAATCTGTCGGCGGCGCAGGCCGGCTATGAGGTCATCAACTCAATGCTGTCCGAAGAAGCCGTGCTCGGCTTCGAATATGGCTACAGCCTGGCCGAGCCTAAGGCGCTGACGTTGTGGGAAGCTCAGTTCGGCGACTTCGCCAACGGCGCCCAGGTGGTGTTCGACCAGTTCATATCCAGCGGAGAGCGCAAGTGGCTCCGGATGTCGGGCCTCGTCTGCCTGCTGCCGCATGGCTATGAAGGCCAGGGACCGGAACATTCGTCTGCCCGGCTCGAGCGTTTCCTGCAGCTCTGCGCCGAGGACAACATGCAAGTGGCCAACTGCACGACGCCGGCCAACTACTTCCATATATTGCGCCGGCAGTTGAAGCGCGACTTCCGCAAGCCGCTGATCCTGATGACGCCGAAGTCGCTGCTGCGCCACAAGCGGGCGGTGTCGACGCTGCCGGAAATGTCGGGCGAAAGCTCGTTCCACCGGCTGCTGTGGGACGATGCCCAGCTCTTGCCCAACCAGGCCATCAAGCTGACCAAGGATTCCAAGATCCGCCGTGTCGTGCTGTGCTCGGGCAAGGTCTATTACGACCTCTACGAGGAGCGCGAGAAACGCGGCATCAACGACATCTATCTGCTGCGTGTCGAACAACTCTACCCGTTCCCGGCCAAGGCGCTGATCACCGAATTGTCGCGCTTCCGCAATGCCGAAATGGTGTGGTGCCAGGAGGAGCCCAAGAACATGGGCGCATGGTCGTTCATCGACCCGTATCTGGAATGGGTGCTGGCGCATATCGACGCCAAGCACCAGCGGGTGCGCTACACCGGCCGGCCGGCAGCCGCCTCGCCGGCGACCGGGCTTATGTCCAAGCACCTCGCCCAGCTCGCCGCCTTGCTCGAAGATGCGCTCGGCGAGTAGGCAGAATTGGGCGAATAGAACAGACAGATAGAAACGGACAGGCACAATGGCTACCGAAATCCGCGTTCCCACTCTCGGCGAATCCGTCACCGAGGCAACCATCGGCAAATGGTTCAAGAAGGTGGGCGATGCCATTGCCGCCGACGAGCCGCTGGTCGAGCTCGAAACCGACAAGGTGACGGTCGAGGTTCCCTCGCCAGGCGCCGGAACCTTGGGCGAGATCGCCGCCAAGGAGGGCGAGACGGTCGGGGTCGGCGCTCTTCTGGGCTCGATTTCGGCCGGTGGCGCCGCCGCACCGGTCACCAAGCCGCAAGCCGTGGCGCAGGCATCGAGCCCCGACGCCGCGCAGACCACCAAACAGGCCGCCGCCGAGACCGCCAAGGTCGCCGGCGACGCCGGTCCGGTCGAGCCGCGCACCATGCCGCCGGCGCCGGCAGCGGCGAAACTGATCGCCGAGAACAATCTGTCGGTCGACCAGCTTTCCGGCTCCGGCAAGCGCGGCCAGGTGCTGAAGGGCGACGTGCTCGACGCCATCTCCAAGGGTGCGCCGTCGCAGCCGGCCGAGACGCCGAAGGCGGCCCCGGCCCCGGCAGCGCCGGTTGCTGCCCGTGCGCCGTCCTCAGGCAACGACGCGGCGCGCGAGGAGCGCGTGCGCATGACCAAGCTGCGCCAGACCATCGCGCGCCGGCTCAAGGAAGCGCAGTCGACCGCCGCCATGCTCACCACCTTCAACGAGGTGGACATGTCAGCGGTGATGGCGCTCAGGACCAAGTACAAGGACGTGTTCGAGAAGAAGCACGGCGTGAAGCTCGGCTTCATGGGCTTCTTCACCAAGGCCGTCACCCATGCCTTGAAGGAAATCCCCTCGGTCAACGCCGAGATCGACGCCACCGATATCATCTTCAAGAACTACGCCCATATCGGCGTCGCCGTCGGCACCGAGAAGGGTCTGGTCGTTCCGGTGGTGCGCGATGCCGACCAGATGTCTATCGCCGAGATCGAGAAGGAGATCGGCCGGCTCGGCATCGCCGCGCGCGACGGCAAGCTGTCGGTCGCCGACATGCAGGGCGGCACGTTCACGATTTCCAATGGCGGCGTCTACGGGTCGCTGATGTCCACGCCGATCCTCAACGCGCCGCAGTCGGGTATTCTGGGCATGCACAAGATCCAGGACCGGCCCGTGGTGGTCGGCGGCCAGATCGTGATCCGGCCGATGATGTATCTGGCGCTGAGCTACGATCACCGCATCGTCGACGGCAAGGAAGCGGTGACCTTCCTGGTGCGCGTCAAGGAAAGCCTGGAGGATCCGGAACGGCTGGTGCTTGATCTGTGAGGCGGTCGGATGGCGGCTCGCGGTCGGAGTAGCCAATAATGGCCCTGTTCCCTGGGCCTGCCAGACCGATAGCGCTGGCGGCCGGTATGGCATTCGCCGCTGTCCACGCTAATGCCGCATGCCCGGCCGAACTCGCCGTCTACGGCGATGCCCAGAGCGGCAGTGAGATCAATTTTACGCCGACCGGCACGTCGGCGACCGTCACCAACACGTTCCGCTTGATCCTCGACAACGATGTGGTGCTGAACGGCATCGTCCAATGGAACGAAGGTGTTTCGCGACCGAACGGGGCGCTGATGTACAAATGCCCGGGAGGCGACGTTACCGGCACCGAGCTTGCCGCCTGCACCTTGTGGAACGGCGTCATCTATACGTCGGATGAAAAGGGCAGCATCGGCCTGTTGCCGGCCGAAGGCGTCGAAGCACCGAAGACGCTGATCCTGCCCGATCTCGGTCCGGTGTTGCATCAATCCACCGCCTATGGCGGCGCCGGGTTTTCGAAAGTGCCGTCGGACGTGTTTGCCTTGAAGGGATGCCAGGAATGAGCGGGACGCAAAAGGTGCTGCTGGTCACCGGTGGCAGCCGCGGCATCGGCGCCGCGATCTGCCGGCTCGGGTCGAAGGCTGGCTATCGCGTAGCGGTCAACTACACCTCCCACCAGACCGCCGCCGAGGCACTGGTCGGCGAAATCAAGGCCGCAGGCGGCGAGGCCTTTGCGGTCAGGGGCGATGTCGGCGTCGAATCCGATATCGTTGCCATGTTTGAAGCCGTCGACCGCGGCTATGGCCGGCTCGATGCTTTCGTCAACAATGCCGGCATCGTCGACGTCAAGGCGCGGGTCGATGAGATGGATGTTTCACGGCTGGAGCGCATGATGCGCATCAATGTCGTGGGGTCGTTCCTCTGCGCCCGCGAAGCGGTGAAGCGGATGTCGAGCCGTCACGGTGGGTCGGGTGGATCCATCGTCAACATCTCGTCGGCTGCGGCAGTTCTGGGCTCGCCGGGCGAATATGTCGACTACGCCGCGTCCAAGGGCGCGATCGACACCTTCACCATGGGGCTCGCCCGAGAGGTGGCGCTGGAAGGCATCCGCGTCAATGCGGTGCGGCCGGGCATCATCGATACCGAAATCCATGCCTCGGGTGGACAGCCGGACCGGATAGAACGCTTCCGCGATCTTCTGCCGATGAAAAGAGCCGGCACCGCGGATGAAGTCGCGGGCGCGGTTCTCTACCTGTTGTCCGATGCCGCGTCCTATACGACCGGCGCGATCCTGAACGTCAGCGGCGGCCGCTGAGCGCCCCAAGAAAAAGGGAAACAAACATGGCTTATGACGTCGTAATCATCGGCTCGGGACCGGGCGGCTATGTCTGCGCCATCAAGGCGGCGCAGCTCGGGCTGAAGGTCGCGGTGGTCGAGAAGAACCCGACCTTCGGCGGCACCTGCCTCAACATCGGCTGCATTCCGTCCAAGGCGTTGCTGCATGCCTCCGAGATGTTCGCCGAAGCCGGCCACTCCTTCGACACACTGGGTGTCGAAGTGACACCGAAGCTCAATTTGAAGAAGATGATGGCGCACAAGGACGCCACGGTGACGGCGAACGTCAACGGCGTCGCCTTCCTGTTCAAGAAGAACAAGATCGATAGTTTTCGCGGCATCGGCACGGTGGTCGCGGCGGGCAAGGTGTCGGTGACGAGCGAGGACGGCAAGGTCGAGGAAATCGAGACGAAGAACATCGTCATCGCCACCGGCTCGGATGTCGCCGGCATTCCTGGCGTCACGGTCGACTTCGACGAAAAAGTCATCGTGTCCTCGACCGGCGCGCTGTCGCTGGACAAGGTGCCCGGCCATCTCGTCGTGGTCGGCGGCGGCGTCATCGGGCTCGAGCTCGGCTCGGTCTGGGCGCGGCTCGGCGCCAAGGTCACCGTGGTCGAATTCCTCGACACCATCCTCGGCGGTATGGACGGTGAGGTCTGCAAGCAATTCCAGCGGCTGCTCTCCAAGCAGGGCTTCGAATTCAGGCTCGGCGCCAAGGTCACCGGCGTCGCCAAGGCCAAGAAGGGCGCCAGCGTCACTTTCGAGCCTGTGAAAGGCGGCGCGGCCGAGACGATCGAGGCCGACATGGTGCTGATCGCCACCGGCCGCCGCGCTTTCGCCGACAGCCTGGGCCTGAAGGAAGCGGGCGTCGAGGTCGATGAGCGCGGCCGGGTCAAAACCGACGCGCACCTCAGGACCAACGTACCAGGCATCTATGCCATCGGCGATGTCATCGCCGGGCCGATGCTGGCGCACAAGGCCGAGGATGAGGGCGTGGCAGTGGCCGAGACCATTGCCGGCCAGGCCGGCCATGTGAACTATGACGTCATTCCGAGCGTCGTCTACACCAGCCCGGAGATCGCTTCGGTCGGCAAGACCGAGGAAGAATTGAAGAAGGCCGGCATCGACTACAAGGTCGGGAAATTCCCGTTCACCGCCAATGGCCGGGCGCGCGCCATGCTGCACACCGACGGCTTCGTCAAGATCCTGGCCGACAAGGCCACCGACCGCGTGCTCGGCGTTCACATCGTCGGCTTCGGCGCCGGCGAGATGATCCACGAGGCGGCGGTGCTGATGGAATTCGGCGGCTCGTCGGAAGATCTCGCCCGCACCTGTCATGCCCATCCGACCATGTCGGAAGCAGTGAAGGAAGCGGCATTGGCGACGTTCTTCAAGCCGATCCATATTTAGAACGATCCAGGAAAATCATGAAACGGTTTTCCCGGGCAAGCGCGTAACGCTTCCCTTGAGGGAATTGCCTCCTTGCCTGCCCCAAACAGAACGGCCCACCGGAAGGCGGGCCGTTCTTCGTTGAAAGCCGTGGCCCGATTACTGGGCCGGTGCGGGAGCTGGGGCCGGCGCAGGAGCCGGTTCGGCGGGCTTCATCGGCTCCGCGGGCGCTGGCGCCGGGGCCGGTGTGCTCGCGGCGGGCGGTTCGGTCGCCGGATGCTCACCACTTCTTCCGAAAACATAATACGCGACAATCGCCAGAATAACGACGACCAATGCAATCAGCCAAGGGCTGCCGCCGCCACCTGATCTGGGCGTGTCGTTTGATGGATTCGCCATAAAAGTGTCCTCCGTGGATGAAAATGATCAATCAACAGCCATCAACGCGCAACCGTTGATGGGGTTTCACGCTAGGGAAGGAAAGCGCCGAAAACGCGGCGCCTGATTCCTCCGCTGCCCACGCGACTCAATCGACAGCGGTGACAGTATAGCCGGCTTTGCGGAAATCCTCGACCAGGCCCTCGGGACCGGGCAGATGCAGCGCGCCGACGGCGATGAAGGCACTGCCTTTGGCGAGGAATGGTCCGGCATGATCGACCATCGCCTTGTTGCGGCTGGTGATCATGGTCTGCTCGAACGCCGCGTAGCCTGTCGCGTCGCCCGTCTCGCCGGGCAGCACGGCGCGAAACAGCGGCCAGAACATGCCGGTCTCGCCGCGCTGGTAGAGCACGATCATGGTTTCGTTGACGTCGTTCATCTTGTCGCCGAGCTTCAGTGTGTCGACCAGTCCCTTCATGTGGAACGCCATCGGCAGCGAAGCCATGGCGCGCAGCTGGTCGGCGACGGTCTCCAGCCCTTCGACGGATTTTCCGGAGGCCTTGGCATCCTCGGCAAGCTTGACGTCGAGCACCGGCGCGCCGCCCGCCTTGCGGGCGAGCTCGCAGGCTGGAAGCGCCACCATGGCCGACAGCATCCACGGCTTCATCTTGGCGACGGTTGCCGGCGGGATGCCGCGTTCGTCGAGCGCCTTGTCGACCGCCGCGGCGTCGTCGGGCGACAGCAGCGACGACAGCGTGGTGCTGTCGGTGAACATCATCAGCTCCGGCTGCTTGAGCAGGGCCGCCATCATCTTCTGCTGGTCGAGCACTTCGGTGGTCTCGATGACGATGGTGCCGGCGCCGTCATAGGCCTTCTGCGCGGCCGGCGGCAGCGCTGTGACGCGCGGGTCGGTCATATGCATGGTGCCGAACAGGAAGGACGGCTGTTCGCCCGTCTTCTCCAGCTTCCACAGCAGGCCCTTGCCGTTCGGCGTTGCGGCGGCTTCCGCCTCGATCTTGCGGTAGGTGGACGGGTCACTTTTCTGCAACGCCGACAGCATGTCGGCGCCGGTGCAGGACGGGATTTCGGCATGCGCCTTGCCCGCCGCGAACAACAGGACGGCGAGCAGAGACAGGAAGAACAGCACATGGAACGCCAGGAGCAGCTTCAGCGAGAAGAGCGCAGCGCGGTCGGCGATGACGATGACCCGTTTCATGGTCCTTTCCTAAGCTGGAAAAACGGCAAAACGGTTAACCCGGAGAACGAAATTGTCTTCGGTTCAATCAGTTTTGACTATCGCTCGAATTACTGAACGGCTTGCGGTTGGTTGAGCCGCCCACCCCTCATCATCCCGTGGCGAAGTCCGGAAGCCTCGCGCAACCCCAATACTTCACGCCCTCGGGTGAGCCGATTCATAGATCTCCAACAGCCTCGCCGTATCGACGCCGGTGTAGATCTGCGTGGTCGACAGGCTGGCATGGCCGAGCAGTTCCTGGATGGTGCGCAGGTCGCCGCCGCGGCCGAGCAGATGCGTGGCGAAGGAATGGCGCAAGGCGTGCGGCGTTGCGGTGTCCGGCAGGTTGAGCGCCGAGCGCAGCTTGGCCATCTCGCGCTGGACGATGGCCGGGTTGAGCGGGCCGCCGCGCGCGCCGCGAAACAACAGCCCCTTGGGGTCGAGATGGTAGGGGCACAGCCGGCGGTATTCGGCAACCGCCTTGAGCGCCACCGGCAGCACCGGCACCAACCGCGTCTTGCCACCCTTACCGGTGACGCGCAGCACCGTATCGGCCTCCGACGCCAGTTCGGCGCCGGCAAGGCCGAGCGCCTCGGAAATGCGCAGGCCCGAGCCGTAGAGCAGCGTCAGCACGGCGGCGTTGCGGGCGGCGATCCAGGGTTCGTCCGCCAATTGACCCTCGACGGAAACGACATGTTTTGCGTCACTGGCCGTCAGCGGTTTCGGCAGTGACTTTGGTTGGCGAGGCGCGCGCAGGGCCGCCGCGCCCGCTGCGTTGGCGAGACCACGCCGTTCCAGAAAGCGCAAGAGTGAGCGAATGCCGGCCAGCCCCCGGCCGAGCGTGCGGGCGCCTGCGCCTTCGTTGCGGCGGGCGGCGAGAAAGCCGCGCAGGTCGGCCGGGCGCAGATCGGCGATGTCGGCTATGCCGGGCGGGCCGCCATTATGACCCGTCAGAAAATGCAGGAACTGCCTAGTGTCGCGCTCGTAGGCTTCCACCGTCTCGGGCGACAGCCGACGTTCTCGCGCGAGCATCTTGAGCCAGCTTTCGCGCGCCGCCTGGAGGTCGGGCTTTGCCGGGATAAGGAATTCCTGCATGGCGTCGTTCCGGTTCGCCGTCATTTTCCGGCAGCCGGGTTAGGAAGCGGTGAAGAGGCGTCATTGAAATGACAATCCGGTGGGGCTAGGAGTCGACCGGCGGCAAGTCAAAACCGTGGTGATTGGCCAAACGGGGTATCCGCAAATAGAGAGTTGCAGGAACGAAACCCGTGAGCCTTTCTGAACTGCCGTGGGTTTGATCACCGTAACGAATGGATCCTCGGGTCTGCGCAGTCGCTTCGCGCCTGCTCCGCCCGTGGATGACGAAGGTAAAAGCGCGCCATGAGCAAGCCCCAGAACCCCGTCCAGATGGCCGTGATCGGCGCCGCTCACGGCATCAAGGGCGAATTGCGCGTCAAAACCTTTACCGGCGATCCGCTGGCGCTCGCCGATTACGGGCCGCTTTACGCAAGGGACGGCCGCGCCTTCCAGATCATCGACATAAGGCCCGCCAACGCCGTGGTCGTGGTGCGCTTCAAGGGTGTCAGTGACCGCAACGCGGCCGAGGCGCTGGCCGGCACGGAGCTGTTCGTCGATCGCTCCATGCTGCCCGATGACGGCGAGGAGGACGAATTCTATCATGCCGACCTGATCGGTCTGGAGGTTCGGGACGATACGGGAGCCGTCCTTGGCAAGGTAGTCGCCGTGCACAATTTCGGCGGCGGCGACATCCTCGATGTGACGCTGGCCGGACGCAAGGGCGTGTTGATCCCGTTCACGCAGGCCGCTGTGCCCGAAGTGTCCATCGCCAAGGGTTTTGTGCGCGTCAACCAGGCGGCGGCCGGACTGGTCGAGGACAAGGACGGCGAAGCGCCGCGCGAGGAAGGCTTCGACCCGAAGGGCAGGCCGCGCGGCCCGAGGGACGCCGGGGGCAACCGGTGAGCTTCTCCGCCTCCGTGCTTACGCTCTACCCGGAAATGTTTCCGGGTCTGCTTGGCCTGTCGCTGGCCGGGCGGGCGCTGGAGGCGGGTACATGGTCGCTGCAAGCGATCCAGATCCGCGACTTCGCAACCGACCGCCACCGCACTGTCGACGACACGCCGGCCGGCGGCGGCGCCGGCATGGTGATGCGCGCCGATGTCTTGGCCAGGGCGATCGACCATGCCTCGCCCGAAGGCGATTTGCGGCCACGGTTGCTGATGAGCCCGCGTGGAAAGCCGCTGACGCAGGCGCGCGTGCGCGAACTGGCCGCCGGGCCGGGCGCCGTCATCCTGTGCGGCCGCTTCGAAGGCATCGACCAGCGGGTGATCGACGCGCGAGGATTGGAGGAAGTCTCGGTCGGAGACTTCATTCTGTCCGGTGGCGAGCCGGCGGCGCTTGTGCTGCTCGACGCGGTCGTGCGGCTGCTGCCCGGCGTCATGGGCAATGCCGTGTCGGGTGAAGAAGAGAGCTTTGAAAACGGCCTACTCGAACACCCGCATTACACGCGGCCGCAGGATTTCGAGGGCCGGCCCATTCCCGAGGTGCTGACCTCGGGCAACCACGGCAAGATCGCAGCGTGGCGGCGGGCAGAGTCGGAGAAGCTGACGCGGGAACGGCGGCCGGACTTGCTCGGCTCTCCTCAGCCCTTGGCGAAATAGTAGAAAGCCAGGAACAGCCCGACCGCGACGACGAAGCCGCGCACGGCATTCTGCGGCACGCGCTTGGCGATCCACACGCCGGCATAGCCGCCCAACGCGCCGCCGGGGATCATGATGATCGCTTGCGGCCAGGCGACGACGCCACCCGAGACGAAGACGACGATGGCGACCGCTGCGATGACCATGGCCAGCATGTTTTTCAGCGCGTTCAGGCGGTGGTAGTCGCCGGCCTGGGTCAGGCCGAGCGTCGCCAGCATCATCACGCCCATGCCGGCCCCGAAGAAGCCGCCATAGATGGCCGTGACGAACTGCGCCAGCGAGCCGGCCAATGAGCCCACGGAAGCCTCATGCCCCGGCTTGGGTGCGGGCTTCAGCCACGGCCCGGCGGCGAACAGCGCCGTCGCGGCCAGCAGCAGCCACGGCACCAGGACGCGAAATGACGGATTGTCCAGCGCCAGCAGGATAAGCGCGCCGGCCAGTGCGCCGAGCGCCGATATCAGGCAGAGCAGCAGGGCGCCACGCCAGAAATGGCGGATGTCGTCCCGGTAGGCCAGCGTCGAGGTGATGTAGCCGGGAAATTGCGTCACCGAGGAGGTGGCGTTGGCGACGATCGGCGGCAGGCCGACCAAGGTCATGGCACCGAACGTGATGAAGGTGCCGCCGCCCGCGACCGCATTGGCGGCGCCGGAAAGAAAACCCGCCATGAATAGCAGGACCGCGTCGAAAAAGGACATGAGGATGCCGCCCGAGAACTATGGTTGCCTCGCCTTAGGCAGCTTGAAGGGCCCTTGCAACCCGGCAGTGGACAGATACGATGGTGCACGCGAGCAAAAAAGACGCGGCCAAGACGTGACAAAGCGTCGAAATAGCTGTATGTGCCCGCCGAACCGGGAGAAATCTGCCGGACCCGTCAACAATGGCGGTGTAGTCGCCCCTGCCCGATGTTTTCGAACAAAGGGCATAGCCGAGCGGTCATTGGAACTGCAAGGCGAGCGCCGGGCGCTCTGACTGTCGGAAGAACAAGAAGTGGATTATTGAGATGGATCTCATCCGTCAGCTCGAGGCCGAACAGGCCGCCAAGATCGAAGCCAAGCGCAAGCTTCCCGAATTCCAGCCCGGCGACACCGTGCGCGTCCAGGTCCGCGTGACCGAAGGCACCCGCACCCGCGTCCAGGCCTATGAAGGCGTCGTCATCGCCCGCGCCGGTTCGGGCTTCCAGGAAAATTTCACTGTCCGCAAGATCTCCTACGGCGAAGGCGTCGAGCGCGTCTTCCCGGTGTTTTCGCCAATGGTCGAAGGCGTCGAGATCGTGCGTCGCGGCAAGGTGCGTCGTGCCAAGCTCTATTACCTGCGCGACCGTCGCGGCAAGTCGGCCCGTATTTCGGAGAACACCGGCGTGCGCGCCCGCAAGCTCAATGATGAGGAGCGCGACGCGCTGAACGCCGAGAAGGCGCGCATCGAGGCCGAGAAGGTTGCCGCCGCGCAGGCGCTGGCCGCCGAGACGGCCGCCAAGGAAGCCGCCGAGAAGAAGGCCGCCGACGAGGCCGCCAAGGCTGCGGAAGCCGCCGCCGCCGAATAAAGGCTTTGGACAGACATTCTGAAAAAGGCGGCTTCGGCCGCCTTTTTTCGTTTCGGAGCCCGCCTTTTGCCAAATGCGGGCTTCCAAAGCGGGATTGATTTCTATAATACTGTACACTAATTAATCGTGTACAAACTAATTTTGGAGACTTGATATGACCGCACTCTATTCGACCCAGGCTCGTGCCGTCGGCGGCCGCGCCGGCCACGTCCAGACCGATGACGGCCTGCTCAGCCTTGATCTCGCAATGCCGAAGGAGCTTGGCGGCAAGGGTGGCGCCACCAATCCCGAACAGCTTTTCGCCGCCGGCTATGCCGCTTGCTTCGAAAGCGCCATGCGGTTTCTCGCCGGCAAGCAGAAACTGCCGCTGCGCGATGCCTCGGTGACGGCCACTGTCAGCCTCCATCCCAACGGTCAGGGCGGTTTCCTGCTCGGCGTGTCCCTGGCGGCCGAGACGAAAGGTCTTGATCAGGCGGCCGCCGAAGCGCTTGTATCGGCAGCGCACCAGATCTGCCCCTACTCCAACGCAACCAGGGGCAATATCGAGGTGGCGATTTCGGCAAAGGCGACATGACGGCGAAAACCAAAGACACGGCCAACCAGGTCCCGGCGGGTGACGCCGGGACAAGCGCGGTCCCAAGGCTCAGCGACCAGCTCTGCTTCGCGCTCTATTCGGCGAGCGGATTGATGACGAAGCTCTACCGGCCGTTGCTCGATCCGCTTGGCCTGACCTATCCGCAATATCTGGCCATGCTGGCGCTGTGGGAGCGCGCGCCGAGCACGGTGGGCGAGCTCGGCGAGGCGCTGGGCCTCGATTCGGCGACGCTGACGCCGCTGCTCAAGCGGCTCGAGGCCGGCGGCCTGGTTACGCGCCGGCGCGATCCTGCCGACGAGCGCCGCGTGCTGGTCGAGCCGACAGCCAAGGGCCAAGCCTTGCGCGAGCGCGCCAGGGACATCCCCGCCGCCATGCTCTGCAGCATGCCGCTCGACCCAGCCGAGTTGAAGTCGCTGCATGGCACGCTGACCCGCTTCGTCGCCGGGCTGCGCGAGGCCGATGCCGGAGCGCCGCAGCGCGGCTGATCGGCCACGGCAAGGATCGTTCCCCAGAATCCCGGCCGAAAGTATCTATTTGCGTTTTTCGCCGGCCGTGGCGCAGCGGAGCGTCTTGCATGGCGCTTGCGGAGAGCTAAAGTCGGCGCCGGATTCCTTTGCAAGCCCGGCCCGTGTCCGGGCGCTTTCACTTCCGGGGAGTGTGTCATGACAAAATCGAAACTGCTGCTGGCCGGCCTGCTTGCCGTCATGCTTGCGCCCGTTGCCGCCTTCGCCCAGGCGCTGCCCGATCTCGGCGGCAAGAAAGTGGTGGTGGTGACGGAAAACGCCTATCCGCCGCTACAGTTCATCGATGCCAAGACCGGAAAACAGATCGGCTGGGAATATGACGCGATGAACGAGATCGCCAAGCGGCTGAATTTCACCGTCGAGTACCAGAACACGTCCTGGGACGCGATGATCCAGGCGGTTTCCGACAACCAGTACAACATCGGCATGACCGGCATCACCATCAAGGACGACCGCAAGCAGAAGGTGGATTTCTCCGACCCCTATATGCGCTCGGAACAGTTCATGTTGGTGCGCGGCGACGAGAGCCGCTTCACCGACGCCAAGACCTTCGGCGCCTTCAAGGACGGGCTGATCGGCGCGCAGGCCGGCACGACGCCCTTCTACACCGCTGTCTACAGCGTGCTGGACGGCAATGAGCAGAACCCGCGCATAAAGCTGTTCGAGACGTTCGGTGCCACCGTGCAGGCGCTGAAGACTGGCGACGTCGATGTGGTGCTCACGGACGGCACTGCGGGCAAGGGCTATGTCGACGCTTCCGAGGGCAAGCTGAAGCTGGTCGGCGGCCCGCTCGGCACCGAGGATTTCGGCTTCATCTTTCCCAAGGGCTCCGACCTGGTGAAGCCTGTCAACGCCGCGATCGCCGCGCTCAAGGCCGACGGCACGTTCGATGCGCTGAACAAGAAATGGTTTCTTGATTACAAGATGGGGCAGTAGTTCGTCTTGATGCGGGCGGTGCGCGTGCGGGAACTCGCGCTGAGTTTGCGCTTGAACGCCCCCCTCTGCCCTGCCGGGCATCTCCCCCTCAAGGGGGGAGATTGGCAGCTTGGCCTTCGTCCCACATGCAGCATCGATGAAGATTGGCGAAGGTCGATGAGACATCTGATCTCCCCCCTTGAGGGGGAGATGTCCGGCAGGACAGAGGGGGGCGCCTTGGCGCCTGCCTTGCGCACTATGCACCTCGCCGGCCACGCCTGATGGCCCCCCCACCATCCTCCGTCAAACCTGAATTCCCCTGGTGGCTGGCCGCCGCCCTTGTCCTTGCCTTGGCCGCCGCGCTCGCCATCGCCGCCAGCGATCTTTATGCCCAGGTCTTCGCCACTGTCGCCAAGGGCATCGGCGTCACCGTCTTCGTCACCATTGTCGCCTTCGCGCTGGCCTCGATCATCGGCGTCGGCATCGCGCTGATGGGATTGTCGGGTTCGCAGTGGCTGCGGCAGATCGCGCGTTTCTATGTCGAGATCATCCGTGGCGTACCGATCCTGGTGCTTTTGTTCTGGATCGCGTTTGCCGGCGCACCGGCTTTCGTCGCAGCCTGGAACGCGCTGACCGCGCCGCTGCAGAGCACCGGCTATCTCGGCGAGTTGCAGGTGCGCGACGTCTCGCTCTTGTGGCGCGCCGTCATGGCGCTGACCATCGGCTATTCCGCCTTCATCTCCGAAGTGTTCCGGGCCGGCATCCAGGCGGTCGAGAAGGGCCAGATCGAAGCGGCCAAGGCGCTCGGGCTCACGCGGGCGCAACGTTTCCGGCTCATCGTCTTTCCGCAGGCGATCCGCACCATCCTGCCGCCGCTCGGCAATGACTTCGTCGCCCTGGTCAAGGATTCCTCGCTGGTCTCGGTGCTCGGCGTCGCCGACATCACGCAGATGGGCAAGGTCTATGCCGCCGGCTCCTTCCGCTTCTTCGAGACCTATTCGATAACAGCCTACATCTATCTCATCCTGACCGTCGGCTTGTCTTTGGCGCTCCGGGCGCTGGAACGGCGGCTGCGCCGCCAGCATCAGGAATAGTCTTTCGGCAAGGACGGCGTTACGCTCCGGTTGCGCACTGGAGAAGGAGCATGCCCATGAACATCGACAAGGCCAATGCTGCGCTGGACTCGGTCTATACGGCCGATACGCCCGAAACCCTGACGCAGGCCTATGCCGCATGGGCCGCGACCTATGACAGCGAGACCGCCTCGCTCGGTTATCTCCTGCCGTTCCTCATCACCGCCTGGATGGCGCGCCATGTGCCTGCGGGCGAAGGGCCGCTGCTCGACGCGGGCTGCGGCACCGGCCTGTCGGGGCCATCGCTGAAGGCGCTGGGCTACTCCGATATCGCCGGGCTCGACCTGTCGGACGACATGCTGAAGATCGCCGGCAGCCGCAACGCCTATAGCGAGCTGAAGCAGGCAATGCTGGGTGGCCCGCTGCCCTGGCCCCACGAGCATTTCCGCGCCTTCTTCTCGACCGGCGTGTTCACCATCAGCCATGCGCCGGCTTCCGGCCTGCACGAACTGGTGCGCATCACGAAGAAAGGCGGCCACGCCATCTTCACCGTACGCGACCAGGTGTTCGAGAGCGGTGGTTTCCAGGCCGTCTTCGACGAGCTGGAACGGACAGGAAAATGGCGGCTGGTCGAGCAAAGCCCGTGGTTCCGCTGTTATGCGATTGCCGAGCCGGATGCGCTGGTGAAGACGTTTGTCTTCGAGGTGCTTTGAAACCAGATAGGTGGGGTGCAGTGATACGGGTGGCCATAGCTATTGGCATTTGACTCTTTTCACAGTGCCAAATTTAGACCTTATCGATTCTCAAAGAATCGCCTATGTTCATGATACGTTCGAACATAGGATGGGCGGATATGCGGGTCCAAACTGACTGGGAATACGCTGAAGTAGAAGGTGTCTGGGGAGCATCAGACGGAATTTGCGTTACTTGCTTGCGCTGCCAGCATCAGGTCGAATGTGGCGGCACAGGACCCGCCTCCTTCGGGAGAAGTGCATCGCTACTTCGAACGGAATGTCCGCGTGGTGAAAGCAATTTCTATAAGGTAGACGAGTGACGTCGCGCTTGCGGCCCACTGCAATTGCCGAAATCGGCAAACATTGATATGAGCTGGCGCATGGAAGAGCTTTTTGGCGATCCGGCCTACAAGGGGTTCGTGCTGCAGGACAGAAAACGCCTGCCGTCGCGCTTCTCCGCGCGTGTCTGCGGCGCGCCGACCAGCCGACTTACGCGGGCCGACTGATCAACTCGTTTCGCCTGACATCTCGGCGTCTGCCCTTCCCTTTCTCATATCGACGGATTTACGCACATGAGCGCACCGCGCACCCTCTATGACAAGATTTTCGACGACCACGTCGTCGACCGCCAGGACGACGGCACCTGCCTGCTCTATATCGACCGCCACCTCGTCCATGAGGTGACCAGCCCGCAGGCCTTCGAGGGCCTGCGCATGAGTGGCCGCAAAGTCCGTCATCCCGAAAAGACGCTGGCCGTGGTCGACCACAACGTCTCGACCTCGCCCGAGCGCAAGTTCGGCATCAAGAACGAGGAAAGCCGCATCCAGGTCGAGGCTCTGGCCAAGAACGCCAAGGATTTCGGCGTCGAATATTATTCCGAGAACGACATCCGCCAGGGCATCGTCCACATCATCGGGCCGGAGCAGGGTTTCACCTTGCCCGGCATGACCATCGTCTGCGGCGACAGCCACACCTCCACCCACGGCGCCTTCGGCGCGCTGGCGCACGGCATCGGCACGTCGGAGGTCGAGCACGTGCTGGCGACGCAGACGCTGATCCAGCGTAAGGCCAAGAACATGCTGGTGCGCGTCGACGGCCAGTTGCCGGAAGGCGTCACCGCCAAGGACATTATCCTCGCCATCATCGGGGAGATCGGCACAGCCGGCGGCACCGGCTATGTCATCGAATATGCCGGCGAGGCGATCCGCTCGCTGTCGATGGAAGGCCGCATGACGATCTGCAACATGTCGATCGAGGGCGGCGCGCGCGCCGGCCTGATCGCACCTGACGAGACGACCTTCGCCTATGTCAAGGACAAGCCGCGCGCGCCCAAGGGCGCCGCCTGGGACGCCGCGCTCGCCTACTGGAAGACGCTGCAATCCGACGAAGGCGCGCATTTCGACAAGGTGATCGTGCTCGATGCGGCCAAACTGCCGCCGATCGTCTCCTGGGGCTCTTCCCCGGAGGATGTTGTCTCGGTGCAAGGGATTGTGCCGAACCCGGAAGACATCACCGACGAAAACAAGCGCACCTCAAAGCAGCGCGCGCTCGACTATATGGGCCTGACGCCGGGAACGAAGATCACCGACATCGCCCTCGACCGTGTCTTCATCGGCTCCTGCACCAACGGCCGCATCGAGGATCTGCGCGCCGCCGCCAAGGTGGTCGAGGGCAGAAAAGTCAATCCGCGCGTCAACGCCATGATCGTGCCGGGCTCCGGCCTGGTCAAGGAACAGGCGGAGGCCGAAGGGCTGGACAAGATCTTCCTCGCCGCCGGCTTCGACTGGCGCGAGCCGGGCTGCTCGATGTGCCTTGCCATGAACGACGACCGGCTGAAGCCGCATGAGCGCTGCGCCTCGACCTCGAACCGCAATTTCGAGGGCCGGCAGGGCTTCAAGGGGCGCACCCATCTGGTGTCGCCGGCCATGGCTGCGGCGGCGGCGATCGCCGGCCACTTCGTCGACATTCGCGACTGGAAGTAAATCGCGGCTGGTTCGATCGAAACGCAAGGGCCCGGATCGCGATGCGATTCGGGCCTTCTGCTTGAGCGTTCAGAGCATGTTTGGAGCTTCACCGGTCGTCGCGGCGGATGATCTCGTGGAACTGCTCGCGGCGCCCGGGCTCTTCGGCGGCGACCACCAGGGCCAGCCTGCGTTCATCGAAGAGTTTGAACCATTCGTCCCACTCGACCAGCTCATAACCTCCGGCATTGATCGGACGCTCCGGCTGGTCTTCGTCCTCATAGGCGTGCTGGCCGAACACCAGCCGCAGCATCGCCTGCGTGCCGGCTTCGGGCGACACGTCGACAATGGCCGGAAAGCCGGCGCGTGACGCGGCCCATGAACGGATTGCCTCGTGATCGGTCAGGGTGATTGTATCGGCCATTATCGGTTCCTCTTCTGCGCTGGACAAACGCAGGTCCGGCGCGCCGGTTCCACGTCACGCTCCGCACCCGCGTGACGCATATTCGCTTTCGCTTAACCGCTTGTTTGGGCTTGCGCCCTAAGGTCTTCCCTGACGTCAAGCGAGGGGAAGTCACGGTCTTTTGGACACCGGCCTGCTGATAGCGTTGTTAAACCCGACGATCGCGCTGGCCCTCGGCGCGGCGTTCCTCGTGCTTTGGTTCTATCAGCGCCACCGTCCCTATCTGGCCGTGCTGGCGGTAAGCTATTCGCTTGCGGCGGCCGGGTTCCTGTTCCAGCATTTCACGCTGCCCGTTGGCCTGGCACCGTCGAAGCTGCTCTCCAACCTATGCTTCTGCGTTGCCGGATCCTGCCTGGCCGGCGCGATCGTGGCGCGGCATGGCCGGCGAGTGCCCTATGCCGGGCTTTGCGTCTTGGCGAGCGGCGGCATGGCCGCCTTTTGCTGGTTCCTGTTCGTCCAGCCGGACCTGACATGGCGGGTCCTCGTCATCAATTTCGCGCTCGGCGGCATCAGCCTGGTCGCAGCCGCCGAATTGCGCAAGGTGCGTGGCAATGGCCCGACGGAAAATATCCTGTTCGTCCTGGCGTTGCTCGCGGGGCTGAATTTCTTCGTGCGCACGCTTGCCGTCATCGTCGCGCACGGGCCTTTCGCGACCTATGACGAGCTCTATACATCATCCTATTGGACGACGGCGTTGCTGTCGCATGCGCTGCTGTCGCTGCTGATCGCGCTTTGCCTGTTCTCCGCCGCCGCGCTCGACGTGATGAAGGCGTTGAAGGTCGAAACCTACACAGATCCGCTGTCTCGCCTCCTCAACCGGCGCGGCTTCGAGCAACGGGCGGCACTGCTCTTGCAACGCTGCGCGGCGGCGAAATTGCCGGTGGCCCTTGTGCTGGCCGATCTCGACCACTTCAAGGCGCTCAACGACCTGCATGGGCATGCCGCGGGCGACCGGGTGATCGCCGACTTCGCCGCCAAGCTTCGCGCCGCCGCCGGTACGCGCGGTGAGGCCGGACGTATCGGCGGCGAGGAATTCGCGGTGCTCCTGCCCTTGACCGATCTTGCCGCCGCGCGGCTGCTCGCAGAGGCCGTGCGCGTGGCCTACTCGGCCGGCGGCGTCGACGGACTTCCGCCCGGCACCAAGGTCACCGCCAGTTTCGGCGTGGCGGCGCGCAGCGGCGACGAAGCGCTGGAGCCGTTGATGCGCCGCGCCGACGAGGCTCTCTACAAGGCCAAGAAGAACGGCCGCGACAGCGTGCGCCTGTCCTATGAGCGGCCGGAAACGCTGTTCGTGCCGGAGCCGCTCAAAGCCGGCTGAAGGCGATCGGCCTGACGTCTTCACCATCCAGGACCGCGCCGCACCGCTTCGTTCCTTGCTTCGCCCTGAAAGGCGATGGCAAACATCGTTCGGCCAATCCCCGAGGCGTGCGCGAGCCTCCGATATGACCTGACGTTAACTTCTTTTTCGCCCGTCGATGGTTTGCTGCCGTCAGGGGCTTGGGAAATCATGGGCGGCGCGGACTTCATCCTTGTCATCAATCTGTTCGTTGCCGGGCTGCTGGCGGCGGCCTTCATGGCGATTGCCGTCTATGACATCGGACGCGTCTCGGCACGCTGGCTGGCGTTCGGCTATGTGCTGGGCATGGCCTATTTCGTCGTGGAATTCAGCATCCCCGCCTTCGACAATGCGCGGCTGGTGGTCGTCGCAGCCTTTGCCGTTTTCCTTGGCGCCACCATCGCCTTCAACGGCGGGCTTGCGCATAGATACGGCGTGACGCCGCCCTGGTCGGCGATGCTCCTGATCCTGGCTGTTGCGTCTGTCGCGGTCTATTTCGCCCAGGATCTGCCGCGCCAGTCCCTAGTCAGCAAGATGGCCTACCAACTGCCCTACGCCGTCATGCAGCTTACCGGGTTCGGCATTGTCTGGTCGTCCAGGCAAAGGCGTGACCGGCTCGATCGGATGCTGATGGCGGTGCTGGCGGCCAGCGCCATGCAGTTCGCCAGCAAGCCATTTATCGCCGATGCGCTTGGCGGCCGCGGCGCCGCCCCGCAATCCTATCTGCAGACCAGCTATGCCCTGGTATCGCAATCGCTCGGCACCGTGTTCGGCGTGGCGCTGGCCTTGCTGGCGCTGGCCATACTGGTGCGCGACGTGCTCGCCGAGGCGACGTCGAAATCGGAAACGGACACGCTGTCGCGGCTCCTCAACCGCGGCGGCTTCGAGCATCACGCCGAGAGGGCGCTGGGGGACGCGGCGCGCCGGGGCGTCCCAGTCGCGCTGGTCATCGCCGATCTCGACCACTTCAAGTCCATCAACGACAATTACGGCCATGCCTCGGGCGACCGGGTCATCGAGGCCTTTGCCCGCTTCCTGCGCGAGGCCGCGGCCGACCACCATGTCGCCGGTCGTATAGGCGGCGAGGAGTTCGCCATCATCCTGCCAGGCACCAACCTTGCCGCCGCGCGGCTGTTCGCCGAAAGCGCGCGCAGCGCCTTCGGGACGCTGCCCATCGACGGGCTCCCCGCCGACAATCGCTGCACGGCAAGCTTCGGCGTCGCCGAGCTTCGTGCCGGCGAGCATTTTTCCGGTCTGATGCGGCGTGCCGATGAAGCGCTCTATCGGGCCAAGGATGCCGGGCGCGACTGCGTGCGCGTTTCCGCCGGGCCAGCCAGGCCAGAGGCCGTGGCGCTGTTCAGCGGCAGGGGCTGAGCTCGGGCATTTCGCCGTCGGAGAGGCCATACATATAACTGCGCCCCTTCACGAACACCGGCGGCCGATAGCAGTCGCCATAGCCCGACATCTCCTCAGCGCCGTTCTCGTAGATCACCTTGGGCTGGCCGGCGCTGGTATAGTCGGACAGCTGCTTGGCGAGATTGCCTTCGCCGACGAGGATGCGCTTGTAGCCGGCGGCACTGTCGATGACGAGATTGCCGAAGGAATCGGCGTAGACCCGATCCTGGTGGCGTCCGTCCGCCAGCGCCGGCGCGGCGAAGCCGACGGCCAATACCGCCACTGTGAACGCCGCAAGGCGCGATCTGCCCGAATTCGAACGCATGGCGTCCTCCATGTTGGAGACAAAGCCTCCTCGAATCGGAAATTAACCTTTTCTTAACCTTTGTTAAGAGGCTGGCGCGGTTCTCACCCATGTCTTGATAAACATGGTTAACGAGGCACATGACGCGATCGTGATCGACGGTCGCGAGGCGCTGGTGATGAAAGCGGGCTCGGCGCCGCTGACCCGCACCCGCTGAGCCGAAGCCCGCGCCCGCCACATATATGCTGCACCGCAGCGAGAACGGGCCGGCTTGGCATCGTCGACGCCTAATCGATTGAAGCCCGGACCTGCCTTTTAATAAGACTAAATTACGTTTTCGAAACGGTTTTCTGGCTTTGACGCGGTGCAAAAAGAGCATTAGAAACCGGCTGTCCGAAGTCGCAACCGGAAGCGGCAATGCCGCATTTCCACCTGAGGCTCCAGGAACGCCGAACTGGGGGAGCCATGAGCAAATCACCAGCCACCCGCGAATTCGCCAGACGTGAACGGCCGCTTTCGCCGCACCTCAGCGTGTACCGGCCGCCGATCACCATGACGATGTCGATCATCCATCGCATCACCGGCGGCGCGCTCTATTTCGGCACGCTCCTGGTCGCGATATGGCTGATGGCGGCGGCGAGCTCGCAAGCCACTTTCGATTGGGTGAGCTGGGCCTTCGGAACCTGGCTCGGACGGCTGATCCTGTTCGGCTACACCTGGGCGCTCATGCACCACATGCTGGGCGGCGTGCGCCACCTGATCTGGGATACCGGCGCCGGTCTCGAAAAGCATACCGCCTCCAAGATTGCCTGGGCGACCCTGGCCGGCTCGGTCCTGCTCACGCTGCTGATCTGGATCGCCGGCTATATGGCGCGAGGAGCCTGACCATGAGCACTGGAAAGACCGACATGCGCACGCCGCTGGCGAAAGTCCGCGGCCTGGGCTCGGCCCGCGAAGGCACCGGGCATTTCTGGCGCCAGCGCCTCACGGCAATCGCCAACATCCCGCTGATCCTGTTCTTCACCGGGTTCCTGGTCGCGCTCAACGGCGCCGGTTATGCGGAGGTGCGGGCAGCGCTCGCCAACCCGCTCGTGGCGCTGATGATGGCCCTTGTGCTCATCTCGCCGCTTTATCACATGCGGATCGGCATGCAGGTGATCATCGAGGATTACGTGCATGGCGAAGGCATGAAGCTGGCGCTGATCGCCCTCAACACTTTCTTCACCGTAGCGGTCGGCGTGGCTTCGCTCTTCGCCCTGCTCAAACTGGCATTCGGAGGCTGACGTTTTGGCCAAGGACGCGAAAGAAGCCAATACGGCAGGCTATACCTATGTCGACCACAAATTCGACGTCGTGGTCGTCGGTGCCGGAGGCGCGGGACTGCGCGCTACGCTGGGCATGGCCGAACAGGGCCTGCGCACCGCCTGTATCACCAAGGTTTTCCCGACCCGCTCGCACACGGTGGCGGCGCAGGGCGGCATTGCCGCTTCGCTTTCCAACATGGGCCCGGACTCCTGGCAGTGGCACATGTACGACACCGTCAAGGGTTCGGACTGGCTGGGCGATGTCGACGCCATGGAATATCTGGTGCGTGAAGCGCCAGCCGCCGTCTACGAACTCGAGCACTACGGCGTGCCGTTCTCGCGCACGGAAGAGGGCAAGATCTACCAGCGGCCGTTCGGGGGCCACATGATGAATTACGGCGATGGCCCGCCGGTGCAGCGCACCTGTGCGGCCGCCGACCGCACCGGCCACGCCATCCTGCACACGCTCTACGGCCAGTCGCTGAAGAACAACGCGCAGTTCTTCATCGAGTATTTCGCGCTCGACCTGATCATGGAGCCGGACGGCACATGCACAGGCGTCGTCGCCTGGAATCTCGACGACGGCACCATCCACCGTTTCTCGGCCAAGATGGTTGTGCTGGCGACAGGCGGCTATGGCCGCGCTTATTTCTCGGCGACGTCGGCCCACACCTGCACCGGCGACGGCGGCGGCATGGCCGCGCGGGCGGGGTTCCCTTTACAGGACATGGAGTTCGTGCAGTTCCACCCGACCGGCATCTACGGGGCCGGCTGCCTGATCACCGAAGGCGCGCGCGGCGAGGGCGGCTATCTCGTCAATTCCGAGGGCGAGCGGTTCATGGAGCGCTACGCGCCGTCGGCCAAGGACCTTGCCTCGCGCGATGTCGTCTCGCGCTGCATGACGCTGGAAATCCGCGAAGGCCGCGGCGTCGGCAAGAACAAGGACCATATCTTCCTGCACCTCGATCATCTCGATCCGGCGGTGCTGCACGAGCGGCTGCCCGGCATCTCGGAATCGGCAAAGATCTTCGCCGGCGTCGACCTCACCAAGGAGCCGATTCCGGTGCTGCCGACGGTGCACTACAATATGGGCGGCGTGCCGACCAATTACTGGGGCGAGGTGCTCAACCCGACGATCCTTAATCCCGATCGGGTCTCGCCCGGCTTGATGGCGGTAGGCGAGGCCGGGTGCGCCTCGGTGCACGGCGCCAACCGGCTGGGATCGAACTCGCTGATCGACCTGGTCGTGTTCGGCCGCGCGGCGGCGATCCGTGCCGGCCAGGTCATCGACCGCAAATCGGCAATCCCGTCGCCCAACCAGGCCTCGGTCGACAAGATCATGGACCGCTTCGACCGGCTGCGCCACGCCAACGGCTCGACGCCGACGGCGGTTCTGCGCGAAAAGATGCAGCGCGCCATGCAGGAAGACGCGGCGGTGTTCCGCACGCAGGAATCGCTGGAGAACGGTTGCAAGCGCATTTCGCAGATCTGGGGCGAGCTCAAGGACATAAAGGTTTTCGACCGCTCGATGATCTGGAACTCCGACCTGGTGGAGACGCTGGAGCTGGAAAACCTGATGGCCAACGCCATCACCACGGTCTACGGCGCCGAGGCCCGCAAGGAGAGCCGTGGCGCGCACGCGCGGGAGGATTTCTCGGCCCGCGACGACGCCAACTGGCGCAAGCACACGCTCGCCCATCTGAGCGAGACCGGTGAGGTGACGCTCTCCTATCGTCCGGTGCACACCGAACCGCTGCTGGCCGAAAAGGACGGCGGCATCAGTCTCGCCAAGATCGCGCCCAAGGCCAGGGTGTATTGAAATGACGTCCAGCCGCGTCATCCGAAAGGACCTGAGGTAATGGTCGAACTCACGCTCCCCAAGAACTCGAAGATCCAGCAGGGCAAGACCTGGCCGAAGCCGGAAGGCGCGACCAATCTCAGGGAATACCGCATCTACCGCTGGTCGCCGGATGATGACGAGAACCCGCGCATGGACACCTATTTCGTCGACATGGACGATTGCGGGCCGATGGTGCTGGATGCGCTGCTCTGGATCAAGAACAAGATCGACCCGACGCTGACCTTGCGCCGCTCCTGCCGGGAAGGCATCTGCGGCTCCTGCGCCATGAATATCGACGGCTCCAACACGCTCGCCTGCACCAAGGGCTGCGACGACATCTCGGGCGCCGTCAAGATCTACCCGCTGCCGCATATGCCCGTCATCAAGGACCTGGTGCCCGACCTCACCAATTTCTACGCCCAGCACGCCTCGATCGAACCGTGGCTGAAGACGGTCTCGCCGCAGCCCGCCAAGGAATGGCTGCAGAGCCATGAGGAGCGTGAGAAGCTCGACGGGCTCTACGAATGCATATTGTGCGCCTGCTGCTCGACCTCTTGCCCGAGCTATTGGTGGAACGGCGACCGTTATCTCGGCCCGGCAACCCTGCTGCAGGCGTATCGCTGGCTGATCGACAGCCGCGACGAGGCCACGGGCGAGCGGCTCGACAATCTCGAGGACCCCTTCCGGCTCTATCGCTGCCACACCATCATGAACTGCGCGCAGACCTGCCCCAAGGGCTTGAATCCGGCCAAGGCGATCGCGGAAATCAAGAAGATGATGGTGGAGAGAAGGGTTTAGGCGCTCGCTCGCGGCAATCTTGAACGCAGCGATCCTTCGCGCCCCCTTTCTCCGGCAGGACAAAAGGGGCGCTGTCTTGCCAGCTTCAAAAAGGATTGCAATCCAATGACGGACCTCCCCATCCTGTCTCCTCCCGAAGCGCGTGTGCTCGGCTGCCTCATCGAGAAGAAGGAGCTGACGCCGGACGTCTATCCGTTGACCCTCAACGCAGCGCTTGCCGCCGCCAACCAGAAGACGGCGCGCGAGCCCGTCATGGCGCTGGAGCAGACAGAGGTGCACCGGGCGCTAAAGCTGCTCGAGCAGAAGGGGCTGGTGCGGCAGATGTTCGGCTCCCGCGTCGAGCGCTACGAGCACCAGATGGCGCAGCGCTTCTCGCTGACCACGCCTCAGACCGCCTTGGTCGGTCTGCTTTTGCTGCGCGGGCCGCAGACGGCGCATGAATTGTTGGCACGCAGCGAGCGCATGGCAAGGTTTTCATCGATCGAGGATTTGCGCGGTGAACTCGATATGCTGATCGGCCGTCGACCGCCGCTCGTTCAGGAAATCCCGCGCGGTCCAGGCCAACGCGAGGACCGCTATGTGCATCTCCTCGCCGGGCCGGTTGACGTTGCCGCCCTGTCGGCGCAGCGCACTGCATCGGCCGTGCCCGCTTCCGACCTCGAAGCGAGAGTGGAGGCGCTGGAGCAGGAAGTCGCAGCCCTTCGCGCCCGGCTCGACGCGCTGGGCGCCTGAGCGGTCGGGCGTGTCCGGCGCGACCATGCGCGCCGGGATGCCGTGGTCTCAGCCGAGCCTGGCGTCGAGCGATACGTTGATGGCGCCCAGCGCTTTGGAAACAGGGCATTCGGCCTTGGCCTTCTCGGCCAATTCCTTGAACTTCGCGGCGTCGATGCCGGGCACCTTGCCGACAAGGGTGATCGCGCTGCCCGTGATGCCGGTGCCGGGAACCAGCGTCACCACGGCCTTGGCGTCGAGCTCGGCTGCCGGGGTGCCGTTCTCGGCCAGGAAATGCGACAGCTGCATGGCGTAGCAGCCGGCGTGCGCGGCCGCGATCAGCTCTTCCGGATTGGTGCCGGATTTGCCGCTCTCGTCCTCGAAGCGTGCCTTGAACGAATAGGGCGTGCCGTTCAGGGTCCCGCTCTGGCTGTCGAGCGTGCCTTTGCCGTCCTTCAGATTGCCCTTCCAGACGGCGGTTGCGGTGCGGTCCATGAATTCCTCCTTGGTTGTCGTGAACTTGTCCAGGTGAGCCCAGCGTCCGGCCAACTATAACGCGGGCATGCGCGAAGACCACTGCGCTGTTTGGACCACGGCGTGATGACGGTTCATTCCTTTAGAAAAAAAACCGCGTGCAAAAATGTCGGCTTCCATTCGGCCCGGCCGTCCTGCGGGCGACCACGGGATTGTGGCCGGATGGAGGTTCACATGGACAATCTGTTTTTCGCAATATGGAAGACCCCGGGCCGCAAGGCTCAACGACGGCAGGACTTCTGGCTGGAGCCACCGCCGTCCGGTGTCCGCAGGCTGCTGGCGGCTGTCGCCATCATCGCGGTCGCGGCATGCCTTCTCGACCATGCGGCAGCGGTCGAAGGCAAGGCTGACACGCTCGTCACCGCATCCTATGATTCATCGCAGCAAGGGAGCGCGAAATGAAATATGTCTGCCTGGTCTATGGTGAGGAGAAAGACCTCTACGCGCTCACCCCGGAAGGATCGGCCAAGCTCGACGCCGATTCGCTGGCCTATGACCGGTCCTTGGACCAACAAGGCAAGCTCATCGTCGCGCAGGCGCTGCAATCGGTGAAGACCTCGAAAACCGTGCGCCGTCGCAAGGGCAAGCGGCTGGTCACCGACGGCCCGTTCGCCGAAACCAAGGAGCAGTTGCTCGGCTTCGTCATGATCGAGGCGAAGGACCTCCAGGAGGCACTGGACATCGCCGGCGGCATTCCGCTGGCCGAACTCGGCACGATCGAGGTCCGGGCGATCTATGACGTGCCCGGGTCATAAGCGGCGCGGCGGGTCAGATCGCCTCGCCCTTCAAAAGGCGCGGCGTGCCGGCTGAAAGCCCCGACGCCTGGCGGATGAAGAATTCCTTCAGCCGTGGCATGCGCTCGACCAGGCCGAGGCCGATGTCGCGCACCGCGCGCAGCGGGCCGATATCGTTGGAAAACAGCCGGTTCAGCACATCTGTCGTGACGCCCATCTGCACCGTGTCGAAACGGCGCCATTGCTGGTAACGCTCGAGCACGTCGAGCGCGCCGATATCCTGGCCCAGCCGGTCGGCTTCGACGATCACCTCGGCCAGGGCGGCGACATCCTTGAAGCCGAGATTGAGGCCCTGGCCGGCGATCGGGTGGATGCCGTGGGCGGCATCGCCGGCAAGCGCCACGCGCGGCGCGACGAAGGCGCGCGCGATGGTAAGACCCAGCGGCCAGGCGCGCGGCTTGTCGGCGACGCGGATCTCGCCAAGCTTGAGGCCGAAACGCTGTTCCAGTTCGTGCTCGAAGAGGAGGTCGTCGCCGGCGACCATCGTCTGAGCATCTTCCGACCGCTCGACCCAGACGATCGACGAGCGGTTGGAGCCGTCCGCGCCCGGCTTCAGCGGCAGCGTGGCGAAGGGTCCGGCGGGCAGGAAATGCTCTTCGGCGCGGCCATTGTGCGGCCGTTCATGTGCCACGGTGCAGACGATGCCGGACTGGCCGTATTCCCATTTCACCGTCTTGATGCCGGCCATGTCGCGCAGCTTCGAGTTGACGCCGTCGGCGGCGACCAGCAGCCGCGCCTTCAGCGTCGCGCCGTCGGCCAGATGCACGGTGATGCCCGCACCATTGGTTTCGAACCCTTGCACGGCAACGCCTTCGATGATGTCGACGCCGAGCTTTTCGGCGCTGCGGCGCAAGGCGCCGTTCAGCACCCGGTTGGCCACCATATGTGCGAAGGGCTCGCCCGGCGCCACCTCGCCGTCGAAAGTGAGGAAGACCGGGCGCACAGGATCGGCGGCACGCGAATCGGTGATGATCATCTCGGTGATTGCCTGCGCTTCCGGCGCGATCTCGGCCCAGACGCCGAGCCGCTCGAGCATGCGGCAGGCGGCCGCCGCAATGGCCGAGGCGCGCCCGTCCCTTTGCCAGGAGCCGGGGGGTGCGGCATCGACCAGGGCCACGGCAAGCTCCGGTTGCGCCTGTTTCAGCGACACGGCGGCAGCCAGGCCGACATAGCCGGCGCCGGCGACCAGAACATCGAGCCCGGACCTGGTTTTCGCCTCTGCCTTGCCTTCCATGGTCTTCGCTCCTTGCAAGCCAGCCTGCCATCCGCCCTTGACGGCCCGTCCTTCCTGTCGGAAACCCGCCGAGGAAATCTTGAGGCGAGGTCACGACACATGACGGCGGCCATGGACGAGCTTCTGCGCATTCTCGACCTCGAGAGGCTGGAACACAATCTGTATCGTGGTCGCAGCCCCCAGGTGGAGTGGCAGCGCGTGTTCGGCGGCCAGACCATCGCCCAGGCGCTGGTGGCGGCGCAGCGGACCGTCGAGCCCGACCGCTACGTGCATTCGCTGCACGGCTATTTTATGCGGCCTGGCGACATCAAGGTGCCGATCATCTACGAGGTCGACCGCATCCGCGACGGCGGCTCCTTCACCACCCGCCGGGTGCTGGCGATCCAGCACGGGAACGCGATCTTCTCGCTGGAAGCCTCGTTCCAGGTCGATGAGAAGGGGCTGGAGCACCAGTTCGCTTTGCCCGACGACGTGCCGCCGCCGGAAGGGCTGAAGACGCAGCGCCAACTGCTCGAAAAGGCCGACCGGGTGCCGGAAGCGGTGCGACGCTTCTGGGCGCGCGAGCGACCGCTGGAGCTCAGGCCGGTCAATCTCCAGCACTATGAAAGCCGTGACAAGCTGCCGCCCCGGCAGAATGTCTGGATCCGCCTCGCCGGTCCCGTCCCAGACGACCGCGCGCTGCAATCGGTGTTGCTCGCCTATCTCTCCGACATGACGCTGCTCGACACCTCGACCTTCGCGCATGGGCGCGGGCTGTTCGATCCCGACATCCAGGCGGCCAGCCTCGACCATTCGATGTGGTTCCACCGCCCGCATTCGCTCGACGGCTGGCTGCTCTACGCGCAGGACAGCCCCTCGAGCTCGGGATCGCGCGGATTCAGCCGCGGCACGCTTTATGCCCGCGACGGCACGCTGATCGCCTCGATGGCCCAGGAAGGCTTGATCCGGCTCAAGCGTTGAGCAGTCCTTTCGCCCAAAGCCTTCCAAATAGGCGTTTTCAGAAAATTGCTTAATTATTGAGCAGAAGCTGTGCCGCGCCCATCGTCACGGTGCGATTGCGGGCGCGTCAATTCCTTTGTTTACAACCAGTTAACACGCTGCTTCGGCAATTGGCACGGAGCTTGAATCCTCGTCGGCACTCTCCGGCTCCTCGGGATCGGTGAAGGTGTGCAAACGCGGGGGACCGCAACAGCAAAAGGGTGAAACCTTATGAAAATCGTGATGGCAATCATCAAGCCGTTCAAGCTCGACGAGGTGCGCGAAGCGCTTACCGCCGTCGGCATCCAGGGCCTGACCGTCACCGAAGTCAAAGGCTACGGGCGTCAGAAGGGGCACACGGAAATCTATCGCGGGGCGGAATACGCGGTCAGTTTCCTGCCGAAGATCAAGATCGAGGTCGCGGTCAGCGCCGACATGGTCGACAAGGCCGTGGAGGCCATCACCGCAGCCGCCAAGACCGGTCAGATCGGCGACGGCAAGATCTTCGTTTTCGGCATCGACCAGGCGGTGCGCATCCGCACCGGCGAAACAGACACCGACGCGCTCTGAAGCGGCGAACACGTATTCCAATGGAGAGTTCAATGAATATTCCTTCCACCTTGAAGAAGACGGGACGCGCCGCCCTTTTTGGCTCGCTCGCTCTCGCAGCGTTGGGCAGCGTCGCCGCCCTCGCGCAGGAAGCGGCTCCGGCCGCGGCTGCCGCCGCCCCGGCCGCTCCCACCCCGGTGCTCGACACCGGCAACACCGCCTGGATGCTGACTTCGACGGCGCTGGTGCTGATGATGACCATCCCCGGCTTGGCACTGTTCTACGGCGGCATGGTGCGCAAGAGGAACGTGCTTGCCACCGTCATGCAGAGCTTCGCCATCACCTGCCTGGTGACGGTGCTGTGGTTCATGTTCGGCTATTCGCTGGCCTTTTCCGACGGCGGCGGCATGAATGCCTATCTCGGGGGCTTCTCGAAATTCTTCCATCACGGCATCACCACCTCGACGCTGTGGGCGCCGGGCGTGGCCAACATTCCTGAATTCGTCTTCTCGATGTTCCAGATGACCTTCGCCATCATCACCCCGGCCCTGATCGCCGGCGCCTTTGCCGAGCGCATGAAGTTCTCGGCCCTGCTGATCTTCATGGCGCTGTGGCTGCTGGTCGTCTATGCGCCGATCGCGCATTGGGTCTGGGGCGGCGGCTTCCTCGGCGCTGCCGGCGTGCTCGACTTCGCCGGCGGCACGGTCGTCCATATCAATGCCGGTGTCGCGGGTCTCGTCTGCGCCCTGGTCCTGGGCAAGCGCGAAGGCTACGGCACCACCAACATGGCGCCGCATAACCTGGTCTATTCCGTGATCGGCGCTTCGCTGCTGTGGGTCGGCTGGTTCGGCTTCAACGCCGGTTCGGAACTCGCCGCCGACGGCCTCGCCGGTGCCGCGATGCTCAACACCCAGGTTGCCACCGCGGCAGCGGCGCTGGCCTGGATGTTCGCCGAATGGATCGTCGCCAAGAAGCCCTCGGTGCTCGGCATCATCTCCGGCGCCGTCGCCGGCCTTGTCGCGGTGACGCCGGCTTCCGGCTTCGTCAACCCGACGGGCGCCTTCATCGTCGGCATCGTCGCCGGCGTCGTCTGCTACATCTCGGCGGTCAAGGTAAAGCACATGTTCGGCTATGACGACTCGCTCGATGCCTTCGGTGTCCATGGCGTCGGCGGCGTGGTCGGCGCATTGCTGACCGGCGTGCTCGCCGACCCGGCAATCAACAGCCTCTCCTCGGGCGCGTCGATCGGCAAGCAGCTCTACGGCATCGTCTTCACCATCCTGTGGACGGCAATCGCCACCTTCGTCATCCTCTACATCGTCAAGGCGCTCGTCGGCCTGCGTCCGTCGACCCAGGAAGAGGTCGAGGGTCTCGACATCAGCCAGCACGGCGAAGTGGTGCCGTAAGGCCTCTTTGCGATGGGACCGGCGGACCTCCTCCCGCCGGTCCCATCTCTTTCGGTAATCACGTACGGAAAACCGCTGCACGTCTTCCGGAACTGTTTTGAAATCCCGTCGTGACGCTCCGCAAGGTGCTCACGCCTTGAGGCCCGGATCGCTCCGGGCCTCTTTTTTTGGAGCCCGTTTGGTTGGACGAACGCAATCACGTTCGCGTGATTGAGATTTTCGAGGAAACATCGGCCGTCTTGGCATCGAACTCCCGGGCACGACCACTGTTCGGCGGTCGTTGCAAACAATAGGGAAGGAAACTATCCAATGAACGTCAAGAATATCTGTCTCGGCGCGCTCGCTCTTTCCATGGTCAGCGGCATGGCATTTGCCGGGGCTCTCGACGAACCCGACAATATGGCCCCGTTCTTCACCGATTCCAGCATGAAAACCATGAAGCCGATGGCGGAATTCAAGACCGCTTTCATGGCCATGCCAATGGAAAAGCAGGATGCGATGAAGAAGGAATGCCAGGACGCGGCGATGAGCAAGCCGCATGCCGAGTTCTGCGCCAACGTCCAGGCGCTCGGCGGAGCCAACTGAGACCGCGGGTGATCAGGCCCACCGAGCCTGGTCACCCTGCCGTTGCCGATGCAGAAATGGCGGGCCGTGAGGCTCGCCATTGTTATTTGCGGCAGGCGGCTGGGGCCCTTGCCATGGTTAATGCGGCCTTAACCTTCCCACGCATAGTCTGGCAGCCAAATCTGCCGAAGTGCGTCACGCGCTCGGGCCAGGCAATCACTGACGGGGAAGAGCATGCGTTCAGGGGCTTCAGCACCGCTCGCGCTGACCGATACGGGGCACGGCATCCAGGCATTCGCGCGACGCCAGGTCGGCCGGCTTGTCGGCGCCGGCATGTTCGCGTTCACCGCTTTCGGCGTCGCCAGCCTGGCCACCTGGAATGTCGCCGACCCGAGCTTCTCGCACGCCACAGCCAACACCGTCACCAATGCCATGGGCTATGCGGGTGCTGTCTTCTCCGACATCGCCATGCAGTTCTTCGGCCTTGCCGCCGTGGCGGCGCTGGTTCCGGCCGTGATCTGGGGATATCTGCTGTTTTCGGCGCGTGGCGTCGACAGGCTGCCCAGGCGCGGTCTGTTCTGGTTCGGCTTTGCCCTGCTGGCCGCCGCGATCGCCGGCTGCGTGGTGCCGCCCAAGACCTGGCCGCTGCCGACCGGGCTCGGCGGCGTGTTCGGCGACATGGTACTGAAGATTCCGGGCGTTGTCATCGGTGGCTATCCGACCGGGCTGGTGGCCAGCGTGCTCGCCATTCTGATGGCCGGTCCGGCGCTATGGCTATTCGCCTACGGTTCGGCGCTGATCGCACGCAAGAACGGTTTCGCCGTCATGGAGGAACCGGCCGCCGCCGATCCGCGTGAGGATGAGCTGCTGTTCGACAATGACGAGGATGAAGGCGACGAAGGCATACTGGCGCTCGGCGCAATGACCCATTGGTGGCTTTCGTTCCGCGCGTGGATGCACCGCCGCGCCGTGCGCCGCAGGCAGCGGCGGGACGAATTCGAGCCGGGAATGGAGCCGCGCGCCAGCGCCTGGCGGCGTGCCGCCGAACGAGTCGAATCGGCCGAGTTCGCCGAGCAGCGGATGAGCCCGGATGGCCGTGCCCGCGTCGAACCGGAATTCTTCGCCGCCATGGTCAACGACCGCAGCGTTTCCGTCGATCCGGACGATGACGTCTTCGACGATCGCTTCGACACCGGCGATGACGATGTCGATTTCGACGATGAACCCCTCGTCCAGCGTCGCGCGGCTTCCACCGCCAAAGTCCAGCCGTTCCGCTCGGATGCCGCCACGCGCGTTGAAGCGCCGGCGCCGCGCCCGGCTCCGGGTGCGCGCGTCCAGCGCGAGGCGCAGACCTCGTTGATCGGCTCGGAAAAATTCGAGATGCCGTCGCTGCATTTCCTGTCCGAACCGAAGAACGTCGCGCGCGACCCGAGCCTCTCGAAAGACGCGCTGGAACAGAACGCCCGCCTGCTCGAAGGCGTGCTGGAGGATTTCGGCGTCAAGGGCGAGATCATCCATGTCCGCCCCGGCCCCGTCGTCACGCTCTATGAGCTGGAGCCTGCGCCAGGCATCAAATCATCGCGCGTCATCGGCCTCTCCGACGACATCGCCCGCTCGATGAGCGCCATCGCCTGCCGCGTCGCCGTGGTGCCGGGCCGCAACGCCATCGGCATCGAATTGCCGAACGCCAAGCGCGAGACGGTGTATCTCAGGGAAATCATGGCCAGCCGCGATTTCGAGACCACCAAGGCCAAGCTGGCGCTGGCGCTGGGCAAGACCATCAACGGCGAGGCGGTCATCGTCGATATCGCCAAGATGCCGCACGTCTTGGTCGCCGGCACCACCGGCTCGGGCAAGTCGGTCGCCATCAACACCATGATCCTGTCGCTGCTCTACCGGCTGACGCCGCAGGAATGCCGGCTGATCATGATCGATCCCAAGATGCTGGAGCTCTCGGTCTATGACGGCATCCCGCACCTTTTGACGCCTGTCGTCACCGACCCGAAGAAGGCGGTGGTTGCGCTGAAATGGACCGTGCGGGAGATGGAAGACCGCTACCGCAAGATGTCGAAGGTCGGCGTGCGCAATATCGACGGTTTCAACGCACGCGTCCAACAGGCGGAGAAGAAGGGCGAAAAGATCTCGCGCACGGTGCAGACCGGCTTCGACCGCCAGACCGGCGAGGCGATCTACGAGACCGAGAATCTCGACCTCGAGCCGATGCCCTACATCGTCGTCATCATCGACGAAATGGCCGATCTGATGATGGTTGCCGGCAAGGACATCGAGGGTGCCGTCCAGCGCCTGGCGCAGATGGCTCGCGCCGCCGGCATCCACGTGATCATGGCGACGCAACGTCCGTCCGTCGACGTGATCACCGGTACCATCAAGGCCAACTTCCCCACCCGCATCTCCTTCCAGGTAACGTCGAAGATCGACAGCCGCACCATCTTGGGCGAGCAAGGCGCCGAGCAGCTGCTCGGCATGGGCGACATGCTCTACATGGCCGGCGGCGGCCGCATCCAGCGCGTGCACGGCCCGTTCGTCTCCGACGACGAGGTGGAGAAGATCGTCGCGCATCTGAAGCTGCAGGGCGTGCCGGAATATCTCGACGCCATCACCGAGGACGATGATGAGGACGAGGACGAGCCCTCCGGCAAGGGCAGCTCGGGCGGCGGCGGCGGCAATTTCGAGGATTCCGACGACCCTTACGACCAGGCGGTGTCCGTGGTGTTGCGCGACGGCAAGGCCTCGACCAGCTATATCCAGCGGCGTCTGGGCATCGGCTACAACCGCGCCGCTTCGATCATCGAGAAGATGGAAAAAGAAGGCATTGTCGGCCCCGCCAATCATGCCGGAAAACGCGAGATCCTGGTGCCGACCGAAGAGGACAAATTCTGATCGCGAAAGATACCGGCGGCAACTTTGAACCTTCTGGCGCGTTCAAGCGGTAAGCAGCGTTCGCGCCGTCAAACTTCAGCCCAACTGGGGGTTCAGGACAACAACAAATCAGGACTCAAGATGAGAGTGACCGACATGAAAAACGATCTTTCCGCGCTCGGCGATCTTGCCCCGACGCGCCGTCAGCTGCTTGGCCTCGGCCTGGTGCTCGCGGGCGCTGCCGCCCTCAACGTGGTGCCCGGATTCGAGCTGCTGGCATCCGCGCAGGCGGCCGTGCCGGCGGCCGCGCAGAAGATCGCCGATCATTTTTCCTCGGTTAAGTCGATGAGCGGCGAATTCGTGCAGTTCGGCCCCAAGGGCGAACAGACCGGCGGCAAGTTCTTCCTGGAAAGACCGGGCAAGATCCGCTTCAACTATGACGGATCCTCGAATTTCCGGGTGATTTCGGACGGCAAGTCGGTGGTCATCCTCAACAAGAAACTGAACACGTCCGATCTCTATCCCTTGTCGAAGACGCCGCTGAAACTGCTGCTCGACGACCGGATCGATCTCTCCGGAAACCGCGTCAAGAGCGTCAAGGAAGAGGACGATCTCACCACCATCCAGCTCTCGGACAAGTCGGTGTTCGGCAATGCGCGGATCACCATGATGTTCGATCCGAAGACCTATGATCTGCGCCAGTGGACGATCACCGATGCGCAGGGCAAGGACACCACGGTGATGATCTTCAACACCAAGGAAGGCGTCAGCTTCGCTCCCGACACGTTTGCCATCGACTATACGGCCAATCGCGAGCTGAATACGAAAACCAGATAGCTTTCCTCGCGCTGGCGAAGCCTTTCGTGCAGTTTCGGCGGCGCGGCGCCGACCTCCGCAACTGCTGCAATGCTTGTCTTTATGGCGCGGGGCTGGCAGTAGTTCGGCGATCTTTCGCCGGACCCGCCAAATGCCCTTTTCCATCGCCACCTGGAACATAAATTCCGTTCGCCTGCGCATGCCGATCATCGAGCGCCTGCTCGATGAATACGCACCCGATGTGCTTTGCCTGCAGGAAACAAAAGTTCCCGACGAGCTGTTCCCCGAAAAGGCCTTCCGCAGGCTCGGCTACGGGCACATCGCCTTTCACGGTCAGAAGGGCTATCACGGCGTGGCGACGGTCGCGCGCCGGCCGATCGCGGTGGTCGAGAAGCGCCGCTTCTGCGACATCGACGACAGCCGGCATTTGTCGGTGACCGTGCGGGCCGGCGGCAAGACGATCCTGCTGCACAATTTCTACGTTCCGGCGGGCGGTGACGAACCGGACCCGGAAGTCAACCGCAAATTCAGGCACAAGCTCGATTTCGTCGCCGAGATGAACGCAATCCGCGCCGAACACAGCGAAGTGTCCGCCTCGGTCCTGGTCGGCGACCTCAACATCGCGCCGCTCGAACACGATGTCTGGTCGCATAAGCAACTGCTCAACGTGGTCAGCCATACGCCGGTCGAGACGGAGAGTTTCGAGGCCATGCGGCTGGCCGGCGACTGGGTCGACCTGATGCGGCTCAACGTGCCATCAGAACAGAAGCTCTACACCTGGTGGAGCTACCGCGCGCAGGACTGGGAGGCATCCAACCGCGGCCGGCGGCTTGACCATGTCTGGTCGTCACCGAACCTGGTGCCTGATTTCACCGGCTACGAAATCCTGCGGGCGGCGCGTGGCTGGGAACGTCCCTCGGACCATGTTCCGGTCATCGCGCGGTTCAACCTGGACTGATCAGCCGGGCCGGCGCTTTTCCCACTCCGGCGACAATTGCGTCAAGCCGCTCGGTCGCCATGATGAAGGGCAGGTCATTTTCGGTGGCGCGAACCAGCCGGAACTCCACCTGTCTCTCCCGTTCACTCGGAAAAGCGCGGCGCCAGCTTCTCGATGCGGTGGATCATTGCCTGAAAGTCTTCCAGGATGCGCTGGTGGAGCTGTGCCGCCAAATCCGGATATTCCTCCAGGATGCGGCGGAACATCTTTCGGCTGAGCCGGATCACCTCCGAATCGACCGCGGCCGATGCACTGGTCAGCCGGTTGGTGTCGGCGATCAGCGCCAGTTCGCTCAGCATGGTGCCGGGGCCGGCCGTGCCGATAGGGATGCGTTCGCCTGTCTGCTCGCGGTAGAGCACGATCTCTCCGCTGACCACGATATAGGCCGAATCAGCCATATCGTCCTCGCGATAGAGCTTGTGGTCTGCCTGCAGCAGCATGGTCTCGGCGCCGAAGGCGAGCAGGCGCAATTGTTCCTGCGTGAAGCCCTCGAAAAGCCTCACGGCTGACAGGATGCGGATGTCGTCATCCAGCGCCATCTAGCTGTGTCCCCGAACGGTCAGTCCAATCCCTCCTCTGCGGTGCGATCCAGAATCCCGCTCCAACAGGATCGCACCCAAAAGCAGCCCCGCCCAGACCGCTTATTGGATAATAAAATGTTTAAGGAACCAGCTTGTAGCCACCGCTTTCTGTCACAAGAATTTCCGCATTGGAAGGATCGCGCTCGATCTTCTGGCGCAGTCGATAGACATGGGTCTCCAACGTGTGCGTGGTGACGCCGGAATTATAGCCCCAGACTTCCTCGAGCAGCACGTCGCGCGTCACCACCTTCTGGTCGGCGCGATAGAGATACTTGATGATCGAGGCCTCCTTTTCCGTCAGCCGCACCTTGCCGCCGCGTGGGTCGATGAGCAGCTTCTGGCTGGGCTTGAAAGTGTAGGGACCGACCGAGAAGGTGGCGTCCTCGCTCTGCTCGTGCTGACGCAGCTGCGCGCGGATGCGCGCCAAAAGCACGGCGAAGCGGAACGGCTTCGTCACATAGTCGTTGGCGCCGGCCTCGAGACCGAGAATCGTGTCCGAATCGGTATCGTGGCCGGTCAGCATGATGATGGGCGCCTTGTAGCCGCCCTTGCGCAGCAGCTTCACCGCCTCGCGGCCGTCCATGTCGGGCAGGCCGACATCCATGATGAGCAGGTCGATGAGGCCACCGCGCGCCGCGGTGACGCCTTTTGCCGCAGTCGATTCCTGCAGCACGTCGAACTCCTCGTAGAGGGACAATTGCTCGACCAGCGTGCCGCGCAGGTCGTCATCGTCGTCGACGATCAGGATGGTTCGTGAAGTCATGGATCAATCCGTTGTTTTGAAAAGAAAATTCAGTTGACCGCTGCCTGTTTATGCGGAAGCTGACCGGCACAACAGCCGATCACAGTGATTTGTTCCGTGGCACGATCATACAAGAAAAAACACGATCGCAATGCAGCCGGCGCAATTTTGCGAAAAGGACTGCGGGTGCTGACCGTGCGGGCAAGGCCCGGCCGTCCCAGCCAGGGGCTGCTGCAGGCGGGCAGAACGGTGTTTGCCTGCGCGCTGGGGCGTGGCGGCATCTCGGCGGGCAAGCGCGAAGGCGACGGCGCCACGCCGCTTGGCCAAATGCGGATCCTGTCGGGTTATTTCCGGGGAGACCACTTCTCCAGCGGCCGCATCACCCGGCTGGCGATGACGCCGATCGGGCCTGATCTCGGCTGGTGCGAAGTGCCCGACGACCGAAACTATAACAGGCCAGTCAAGATCCCCTACGGCGCCAGCCACGAACGCATGCGGCGCGACGACAGGCTCTATGATGCCTGCCTTGTGCTCGACTGGAATATAACGCCGCGCCGCCGCGGGCGCGGAAGCGCCATCTTCTTCCACCTTGCGCGCCCGGGCTTTACGCCCACGCAAGGCTGCGTCGCGGTGACCGCACGCACGATGGCGCGCCTTTTGCCGCTGCTGTCGGACCGGACGGTGGTGAGGGTGGTAAGGTAGGGAATGGTGTAGGGAATAGGCAGTAGGCAGTAGGGTTCTCTTTCTATTGCCTACTCCTAATTCCTATTCCCTTTCCTTACCTGCCAGCCGATGTCGAGCAGGCCCAGCCGGCCGAGTTCGCGGTCCATGGCGCGGGAGACGTCTTTGCGCGTGGCGCCAACATCGCGCAACTGGCGATCCGACAGGTCCTCGATGTCGTCCTGCGGCAGGCTTGCCGCGACCTTGGCCTGGCGGAGCCAGTCGAACGCGGCGGTCAGCCAGTTCAACCGGCTCGCGGGAGCTCTCAAAGCTATGTGAGACATGATGCGGTTCCTTCCATCCGGACATAAAATCCGGTTTGATATTGGTTCGATGGTTGCATCATGCCCGATTGAAAGATTGGAGAGAAACGAGTAGTTCTTTCCGGATTATCAAGTTTTCTTTGAGGATCAGGGCGCCATGACCGCGTCTGTTCTGGGGCCGCGCTGATGGCCCGCCTGGTGCCGGGAACCCGGGCGCTGAGGACGCTGGAGGCAGCGGCCCGGCATCTCAATTTCACCCGGGCCGCCGACGAACTCGGCCTGACACCAGCCGCCGTCAGCCACCAGATCAAGGAGATCGAAGACCAGCTCGGCATCGTCCTGTTCACGCGCTCCAGCCGCAGCATCCGGCTGACGGAGGCCGGAACGGTGCTGTTCGAGGCCTCTGCCGATGCGCTCGACCTGCTTGGCAAGGCCGTCTCGCGGGCACAGAAGATGACGCGCGGCACGACGCTGCTGAAAGTGACGCTCGACGCCCAATTCGCGACGAAATGGCTGATGCGGCGGGTCGAGGATTTTCGAAAAAAACATGAAGGCATCGAACTCAGGTTCGACATCGCCTACGGATTGCGGGATTTCGACCTCGACGATGTCGATGTCGGCATCCGCTTCGGCGCCGGCAGATATCCGGGACTTTGCGCGCATCGGCTGTTCGACAACGTCATCATCCCGGTATGCAGCCCGAGCCTGCTGGCGTCAGGTCCGCCGCTGCGCGAACCGCGCGATCTCTTCCATCACACGCTTGCCCATATCGAATGGGCGCGTCAGGGCGTGACCTGGCCGAACTGGCGCATGTGGATGGCGGCAGCCGGCGTCGACGATTTCGACGACAGCCGCACCATCGTTTTCGGCACCTCGGCCGACGCGGTCCAGGCGGCGATGGAGGGCAGCGCCGTGGCGCTCGCCGATTTCGCCATGGTGGCCAACGACCTTTCCGAAGGCAGGTTGGTGCGGCCTTTCGAACTCGGCATCAAGGTCGCGCCGGAATTCGCCTATTTCCTGGTCTATCCCAAGGAACTGGTGAACGATCCGCGCATCGTTGCCTTTCGCACGTGGATTCTGGAGGAAATGGCAAAATCCCAAACCGCGGACCGGGTGTAGCGGAGGCCTTCAACTCGCTGCGGCGCCGAACCAGCCGACCACGGCGCCGACGATCAACAGCACGCCAAGCCAGTGGCCGCCGTCGATGATGGTCAGGTCCCAGCCGAAATTCTCGTAGCGATGATTGACCGACAGCGTGGTTGCGACGAAGCCGAGCCAAAGCACGAAACCGAAGACCAGTCCCGCCAGCAATGTCGGCTCGCCGCCAGTCACCGCGCCGACGACCAGGGCCATCACAAGCGCCATGACCAACTCGGCGATGAAAGAGATGAGAAACGGCAGCAACGATTTCTTCATGGTCGCCGGATCGAGTTTTGCAGCCTTCAGCCATGGCTTACTCAAACCGGTGTACCAGCCGGCGCCGAACAGCCACGCCAGGATTGCGGCGACGATCACCGCCAGCCAGTTAACCGCTGAAAAATCCATGATATTCCCCTCTGATACGGAGCTCATGGAAACGCCTGTTCAGTGGCGGCGTCAAGCCGGGCGCGCGGTGCTCCACCGCCAGACGGTGGTGCGTTTGATCTCGGCATCCTCGAGCGCCCGCGTCACCGGCACCTGGTAGACGCCAAGCGGTTCCAACCCCGACCGCGGCAGATAGGAGCGGCCGGGATCGCCGATCAGGATATCGGCGCCGCGCCGCTTCAGAGCCGCGAACCAGGGCGTCAGCCGGTCTGCGAACGGCTTGTCGTAGAAGACATCGCCGGCAAGAACCACGTCCCAGTCCGCATCCGTTCCGACGCAGTCATTCTGGACGAATTCGACCGCGACGCCATTGGCTTGCGCATTGAGGCGGACCGCCGTGGCGCAGAACGGGTCGATGTCGGCGGCCGTCACCCCTGCCGCGCCGGCTTTGGCTGCGGCGATGGCGACGAGACCGGAGCCGGAGGCGAAGTCGAGCACGCGCTTGCCCCGCACCATGGCCGGATTGTCGATGATATGGCGGGCAAGCCCCTGGCCGCCGGCCCAGGCAAAGGCCCAGAAAGGCGGCGGCAGCCCGATCTCGACCAGCTCGTCCTCCGTCCGCTGCCACAGATCATGCGCCTCGTCGGCAAGATACAGCACAATCTCGGGCACATGCGGCGGCGCCATCAGCGCCGTATTGTCGAGGATGAAGCGTTCGGCGCTATGGCTCGTGAGAACCGTCACGGAGCCGGCGTCAGGCCACCCATGCGGCAGACTTCCTTCCATTCGGCCGGCGTCACCGGCTGCACGGAAAGCCGTCCGAGCCGCACCAGCGCCATGTCGGCGAGCTTGGGATTGGCCTTGACCTGCTCCAGCGTCGGCGGGTTCGGCACATCCTTGAAGGCGCGGATGTCGACGCATTCCCAGCGCGGATCGTCCGATGTGGTGTCGGGATGAGCCAGTGCGCACACTTCGGCGATGCCGACCACGTTCAGCCCCTCGTTGGAGTGGTAGAAGAAGCCGAGATCACCGATCTGCATGGCCTTCATGTTGTTGCGCGCCGCATAGTTGCGCACGCCGTCCCATTGCGTGCCTGCCTTGCCCTTGGCCTTCAACGCCTCGAACGAGAAGACCGAGGGTTCGGATTTGAACAGCCAGTAGTTCATTCGTATTGCTCCTCCAGCCTTGTGCCGATTAATTAGCCGCCGGCTTGTTGAAGGTCCAGTTCCACTGGCGGATCTCGACGCTTTCGAACAGTCCCGCCTTGGCATAGGGATCGGCTGCCGACAGCGCCTGCGCGCCTGCCATGTCAGGCGCTTCGACGACGACGAGGCTGCCGTTGGACTTGCCGTCGGCGTCGAGGAACGGACCGGCGAAGGCCAGCTTCTTGTCGCTGTTCAGCCCTTCGAGAAAAGCGAGGTGCTCCGGCCGCGTATCGATGCGCACTTGCATGCTTCCGGGCTTGTCCTTGCAAATCAACGCGAACAACATGTCTCTGTCTCCTGATGCTGGAATCAATCGTCGGTTTCGGTCTTCAGCGGCCGGGTCATCAAGGCCGCCACAGCCTGCCGGATGGTGATGGTGCCGTCCAGTATGGCGGCGACTGCGGCGATGATAGGCGCGTCGATGCCGCGCTCGGTGGCGATGCGGGCGGCGATCGCCGCCGTCGGCACGCCTTCCGCCAGCGGCAGCCCGCCAAGCGGCTTGCCCTGGCCGAGCGCCAGTCCGTAGGCAAAGTTGCGCGATTGCGTGGACGAGCAGGTGAGCAGCAGGTCGCCAAGGCCGGAAAGCCCCATCAACGTCTCGGGCCTGGCGCCGAAGGCGGCACCGATGCGGCGCAGTTCGACGAAGCCGCGCGTCACCATGGCGGCCTGGGCACTGGCGCCGAGCCCGGCGCCGGTGACGGCACCCGCGGCGATGGCGAAGACGTTCTTCAAGGCGCCGCCGATCTCGACGCCGATCAAATCATCATTCGAATAGCAGCGCAGATTTTCCGCCGAGAAGCGCGCGGCAAGCTTGGCCGCCAGCGCCTCGTCCCGGGCGGCAACCACTACCGCCGTGGGCAAGCCCCGGGCAACGTCCGTGGCGAAGCTCGGACCGGACAGAGCGGCGACCGGATTCACAGGCAGGATTTCCCCGACGATCGCCGACAGCAAAGCGCCGGTGTCGCGCTCGATGCCCTTGGCGCATAGCACCAGTGGGACGCCGGCCGGCATATGGCCGTTGGCGTGAGCAAGCATGGCCCGCAACGATTGCGCCGGCGTCACCGCCAGCACGCAATCGGCACCGTCGAGCGCGGCTTGGATGTTGCTCGTCGCCACGATGCCGGCCTGGAGCGCGATGCCAGGCAGATAGCGTCGATTTTCGCCGTGGTCGATTGCGGCGACGGTCTCCGGGTCGCGCGCATAAAGGCGGACGAAATGGCCGGCGCGCAGCATGGCCAGCGCCAAAGCGGTACCCCAGGCCCCGCCACCGAGCACGGCAACGCGCCAGCCGGTTGGCGCGATCTCGATGCCGCTCATGCCTTCTTCGCTCATGCCCTCCTTGCTCATGCTTTGGCCCCGCGCCGGCCCGAACCGATCATCGGCGCGGAGATGCCGTCCAGCGGCCAGCGCGAGCGCGGCACGAAATCGAAGCCGTTTTCTTGCGCCAGGCCTTCGCGCATCCGCTCGATGCCGGCCCAGGCGATCATTGCCGCATTGTCTGTGCAAAGTTTCAGCGGTGGCGCGACGAAGGCGAAGCGCGCCTCGGCGCACAGCCGTTCCAGCGTCGCCTTGATCGTATGGTTGGCGGCGACGCCGCCGGCGACGACCAGCGCCGGCGCGGCCGTGTCGGGGAATTCCCGGCGGAACCGGGCGAGCGCGCGCGAGACACGGTCGCCCAGCGCGTCGGCCACCGCCGCCTGGAAGGACGCGCAGATGTCGGCGACGTCCCGGTCGCTCAAGGGCTCGATCGCGCTCGCCGCCTGGCGCACGGCGGTCTTCAAGCCGGAGAACGAAAAATCGGGCTGCGCCGATCCCTTCATCGGACGCGGGAAGGCAAAACGACCCGCATCGCCCGATGCCGCCGCCTTCTCGACATTGGGACCGCCGGGATAGGGTAGGCCAAGCATCTTGGCCGTCTTGTCGAATGCTTCGCCGAGCGCGTCGTCGATGGTCGTCGCCCAGCGTTGGTAGTCGCCGACGCCGCGCACGGCCAGGATCTGTGTGTGGCCGCCGGAGACCAGCAGCAGGAGATAGGGAAAGTCGAGCCCATCGGTCAGCCGCGCCGTCAAGGCATGGCCTTCGAGATGGTTGACGGCGATCAGCGGCTTGCCGGTTGCGGCCGCGATCGCCTTGGCCGTCATCAGCCCGACGATGAGGCCCCCGACGAGGCCCGGACCTGCGGTCGCGGCGATGGCGTCGATGTCGGCCAGCGCCACGCCCGAATCGGCAAGGGCTGCCTCGACAATGCCGTCCAGGGCCTCGACATGGGCGCGCGCGGCGATCTCCGGCACAACCCCGCCGAAGGCGGCATGCTCCTCGATCTGCGACAGCACGATATTGGACAGGATTTTGGGCGCGGCATCGCCCTCCAACGCCACGACGCTGGCGGCGGTCTCGTCACAACTCGTTTCAATGCCCAGAACGCGGATCAATTGGTCGCTGTCCCCAAGGATTGTGTATCGGGGCATTCCCCGGTAGGAGACGCCCGGAAAAGGCGACTTCGCTTGCCGGGGGGTTATCACGGACCGCGCGCCATGCAAACAATCTTGAAGATCGGAACACGCGGCAGCCCGCTGGCGCTGGCGCAGGCGCAGGAAACCCAGGCGCGGCTTATGGCGGCGCATGGTTTGCCGCAAGAAGCGTTCGAAATCGTCGTCATCTCGACCACCGGCGACCGCATCCAGGACCGGCCGCTGTCGGAAGCTGGCGGCAAGGGCCTCTTCACCAAGGAGATCGAGGAGGCGCTGCTCGCCCGCGCGATCGACATTGCCGTGCATTCCTCGAAGGACATGCCGACGCAGTTGCCCGATGGGCTGGAGCTGTCTGCTTTCCTGCCGCGCGAGGACGCGCGCGATGCTTTCGTCGGCAAGGCGGCTAAGACGATTGCAGACCTGCCGCGTGGCGCCAAAGTCGGCTCGTCGTCGCTCAGGCGGCAGGCGCTGATCCGCCGCATGCGGCCGGATCTCGACGTGGTGATGTTTCGTGGCAATGTGCAGACGCGGCTGCGCAAGCTCGATGAAGGCGTTGCCGCCGGCACCATCCTCGCCCATGCCGGGCTGAAGCGGCTCGGGCTCGGCCACGTGGTCACCGATCTGATCCCGCTCGACATCTTTCCGCCGGCGCCGGGCCAAGGCGCGATCGGCATCGAAACCCGCATAGGCGATGGCGACGTCGAACAGATGCTGGCGGCCATCCACGACCTGCCGACCGGACAGGCGCTGGCTTGCGAGCGCGCTTTCCTGGCGGCCCTCGACGGCTCCTGCCGCACGCCGATTGCCGGTCATGCCGTGATAGACGGCGCGGACCTTTCTTTCGCGGGATTGATCATCTCGCCTGATGGCACGCAGTGGCACGTGGTCGAGATGAAAGGCCTGGCGCTGGATGCCGCCCGCATCGGTGAAGAGGCGGCAAGGACGGTGCGGGCCAGGGCCGGCGAGACATTCTTCGACGGCTGGGCCTGACGGTGCAGCGCGTTCTGGTGACGCGGCCTCAACCGGGCGCCTCCCGCACCGCGCGAATGCTCAAGGACATGGGGTTTCTACCGCTGCTTTTGCCGCTGACCGAGACGGTGGCCTTGCCGATCGATACGGACCTCGTCATCGGCAATGCCGTGGCCGTTGCGGTGACCAGCGCCAATGGCGTGCGCTTTGCGCCTAAGGAGGTCGTCGCCCGGCTTTCGGACTTGCCTTGCCATGCCGTCGGCAAGAGGACCGCGCAAGCCGCGCGTGAAGCAGGATTTTTGTCCGTCAGCGAAGGTCCCGGCAATGCCGAAGGTCTTGCTGGCAGTCTTGCCGGCGAATTCCAGGGCAAGACCATTGTCTATCTCTGCGGACGCGTGCGCTTCCCGGCATTCGAGCAGCGGCTGCAAGCTGCCGATGTCGGGGTCCGCCCCGTCGAGACATACGACACGCTCGCCGTGACCTATTCGGACGAGGCCGTGCTTGCCCGTCTGTCGGGGCAAACCGCGGATGCGGTGCTGCTCTATTCCGCCAGGGCGGCTGCTGCGCTGCAGGCCTTGGTCAGGCGGCCTGCGCTGCATGAAGCCTTTGACAAGACGCGGGTTTTTGCCCTGTCGCATCGCATCGCCGCCGTCCTTGGCGACGTCGCTGGCGACCGCATCCACATAGCCGCGCGGCCCGACGAGGGTGCGCTGCTTTCGCTTTTGCGGCCCGGGTCCTGAGCCGCGTCATCACACCGCCCCTTTTCACCGCTTGGTGATGTGCTAGACCCTCTTTGAACCATCCCCAAGCGAATTTGCGGAGCCCAAGCATGGTCAAGACGCCGAAGATGCGACATTCGAAAAGCCGCCGCGAGCCGGTGACCATCGAACTTGAGCCCGGCGCCGTTTCCCGCATCGCCGACGAGAATGCCGCCAGGGCCGGGGCGCAAACCGACGAGGCCAAGGCGGAGGAAGCCGCGAACGCCTCGCGGCCGGAGGCGCCCGAAGAGCCTGTGCACGCCGACCAGACCGATCTAGAACCCTGGGAGCACGCCGAGGCGACAGCGCCCCGATCGGAACGATCCGCGGAAAGCGCCGCCAAGGCGGACGAACCGGCGGCAGCCTACCCCGGTTCCCCGGACGACGCCGCTGGCAAGGCCGGCGCCTTCGACTACAGTTTCGAGGACGCTTCGGCGAAGCGCGCCGAACCTGAACCGGCCGGGCCAGTAACCGGCGCCTCGGCGGGGAACGGGAAAACCGCATCCGCACCGCCACCGCCGAAGCGGGTCAACGGCATCGCGGCCGGCATCATCGGCGGTGTCATCGCACTGGTCGGCGCCGGCGGATTGCAGTTCGCCGGCCTGCTCGGCGCGCCGGGGTCCGCTCCCAGCGTCTCGCTCGAAGGCGTCAACGGCGAAATCGCCGCGCTCAGAGCCGAGATCGCGGATCTGAGGCAAGCCGGCGACGGCGGTGCGTCGGCCAAGGTCGACGGGTTGTCCGCGGCGTTGGATCAGGTCAGGACGGATGTCGCAGCGCTCAAATCGGCGGTCGAGCAAGGCGGAGCGGGCGACAATGCCGGGCTGGCCGCGCTTGGCGACAAGGTCAGGCAGATCGAGACGGCGGTTGCGGCGCTCGGCAAGGCCGGCAACTCGGCCCCAGTCGATCTCGGTCCGCTCAATGAAAGGCTGGCTGGCCTCGATGCGCTGGTGAAATCGGCCGGCGAGGCGGCGGCGAAGCAGGACGGTCGGCTCACCGCGCTGGAGCAGTCGGTGTCGCAGCTTTCTGGGAAAGTCGAGGCGCAGGCCGGACAGCCGAAGGTCGCGCTCGCCATCGCCGCTTCGGCACTGAAGGCGGCGCTCGACCGTGGCGCGCCGTTTGGTGCCGAACTCGAGACCTTCGCCGCGATCGCGCCGGACGCGCCGCAGCTTGCGGCTCTGCGCGCCTACGCCCAAAAGGGCGTCCAGACCCGCACCGAGATCGCATCGCAGATGGATGCCGCCGCCAACGCCATGGTCGCGGCGGCCACGCCGGTCGACGAAAATGCCGGGCTGCTGCAGAACCTTCTGTCGAGCGCCGAATCGCTGGTCAAGGTCCGGCCGATCGGCGCTGTCCAGGGCGCCGGCGCGCCGGAAACCATTGCGCGCATGGAGGTGGCGGTCAATCAGGGCGACTATGCCAAGGCGCTCACAGAATATGAGACGCTGCCCGCGCCTGCAAAGGCGGCCGGCGCCGATTTTGCCGGCAAGCTGAAGGCACGCATCGAGGTCGAGACGCTGATCGATGCGCTGATATCAGGCGCGATGAAGGCGTGAGGAACTGGCGATGATCCGAATCCTGCTCTTCCTCGCCGTCGTCTTCGCGCTGGGCCTAGGCTTTGCCTGGCTGGCGGACCGGCCGGGTGACATGGTCATCACCTTCAACGGCTACCAGTATCAGGTCAGCCTGATGGTGGCGGCGGTGGCGGTGGTCGCTGTCGTCGCGGCGGTGATGATCCTGTGGTGGCTGATCAAGTCGGTCTGGAACAGCCCCTACACCATTTCGCGCTATTTCCGGGTGCGGCGCCGCGACCGCGGCTATCAGGCGCTGTCGACCGGCATGATCGCCGCCGGCGCCGGCGACGGCGCGCTGGCCCGCAAGAAGACCAAGGAAGCGGCCAAGCTGATCCGCTCCGACCAGGAGCCATTGATCCATCTGCTCGAGGCCCAGGCTTCGCTGCTCGAAGGCGACCACGAAGGCGCGCGCCAGAAATTCGAGAGCATGCTCGACGATCCCGAAATGCGGCTGCTCGGCCTGCGCGGGCTTTATCTCGAAGCCGAGCGCCTGGGGGACCGCAATGCCGCCAGGCACTATGCTGGGCGCGCCGCCGGCATGGCGCCGCAACTGGCCTGGGCGGCCGAATCGACGCTTGAAGAGCTGACCGGGCGCGGCGACTGGGACGGCGCGCTGAAGCTGGTCGAGGCGCAGAAGGCGACCCGCCAGATCGAACGTGACGCCGCCAACCGCCGACGCGCCGTGCTGTTGACCGCCAAGGCGCAGTCACTCGCCGACAGCGATCCCGCAGCCGCCCGCACGGCGGCGATAGAGGCCAATCGGCTGCAGCCGGAGTTCGCGCCGGCCGCGGTCGCGGCTGCGACGCTGCTGTTTCGCCAGAACGACGTGCGCAAGGGCTCGAAGATCCTCGAGACAGCCTGGAGGGCCGAACCGCATCCGGAGATAGCGGAGCTCTATACCCATGCAAGGCCGGGTGACGCCGTGCTCGATCGCCTCAACCGGGCGAGGAAATTGCAGGAGATGAAGAAGAACCACGCCGAATCCTCGATGACGGTGGCGCGCGCCGCGCTCGATGCACAGGATTTTGCGACTGCCCGCCGCGAAGCCGAGGCGGCGATCCGGATGGACCGCCGCGAGGGCGCCTATCTGCTTTTGGCCGACATCGAAGAAGCCGAGACGGGCGACCAAGGCAAGGTGCGACAGCTCTTGTCCAAGGCGGTGCGGGCGCCGCGCGACCCGGCCTGGGTCGCCGACGGCGTCGTCTCGGAGCGCTGGGCGCCGGTATCGCCGGTCACCGGCCGGCTTGACGCCTTCGAGTGGCGCGCCCCGATGGAGCGTCTCGGCCAGCTGATCGACAGCCGTGACGATGCGCCGGACGCCCCGGCGGTGGCGATCGAGGCGCCGGGCAGGCCGGCGCAGGAAGAGTCGGTCGAGGTGATCGATCACGCTGGCCCGGGCGGCGAGACGGCCGGCAAGCAGGCCGAGAACGATCAGGACCACGTCAGGCCGGTGACGGCGCAGGCTTTCGCCGCGGTGCCCGCCGATGCCGAGGCCGTCGAACCGGCGCAGGAACTGGCACGCCTGCCGGACGATCCCGGCGTCGATCCGGACGATGCGGCGGAAAAGTCGCCGCGCCGGTTCCGGTTGTTTTGAGTTGGCTGGGTGGCCCGGCCGTTTGGGAATGGATCGATGTTCGAACGCGTTTTGTCGTTTCTGAGGGATTTGCCGACCGGCACCGGCGCCCGCGCCAGCGCCGATGATCCGCGCGTGGCAGCCTCGGCGCTGCTCTACCACGTGATGAGCGCCGACGGCGTGCGCCAGGACGTCGAGTGGGAACGGTTCAAGGCAGTGCTGGCGCAGGCCTATTCGGTCAGCGGCAACGAGCTCGACGCGCTGGCCGCCGCCGGCGAGCGCGCCGACAACGAGGCGATCGACCTCTATGCCTTCACCAGCGTGCTGAAGCGCCACCTCGATGCCGAAGGCCGCAAGGCTTTCATCGGCCTGATGTGGGAGATCGTCTATGCCGATGGCGAGCTGCACGAGTTGGAAGACAACACGGTCTGGCGCGTTGCCGAGCTGATCGGCGTCGAACGCCAGGATCGCATCGAGGCGCGCCGCAAGGCGGCGGCCGCGGCGCCGGGGGCCCGTGGAACGTCGAGCGACGAATAGGATCCATCCGCCGATGCCGCCGATGCCGCCGCGTTCGAAGCCGAGAATCCTGATCGTGCTGCATCAGGAGAATTCGAGCCCCGGGCGCGTCGGCCACATGCTTCTCGAAGAGGGCTTCGATCTCGACATCCGCCGCCCGCCGCTTGGCGATCCCTTGCCAGAGACGCTCGACGGCCATGCCGGGGCCGTGGTGTTCGGCGGGCCGATGAGCGCCAATGACGAGGACGAGTTCGTCCGCCGCGAGACCGAGTGGCTTGAGGTTCCGCTGCGCGAGAACCGGCCGCTGCTGGGCATCTGCCTTGGCGCGCAGATGCTGGTCAACCATTTGGGCGGCAAGGTCGAGGGGCATGGCGAAGGGCTTGTCGAGATCGGCTGGTATCCGTTGAAGGCGACCGAAGCCGGCAGAAAGCTGATGCACTGGCCCGAAATGGTCTATCAGTTCCATCGCGAAGGTTTTTCGCTGCCGAGCGACGCGACCTTGCTGGCGACCGCCGAGACCTATCCCAACCAGGCTTTCCGCTACCGCGACAATGCCTGGGGCATCCAGTTCCACGGCGAATTGACCAGGCTGATGATGCAGCGCTGGGTGGTGCGCGGCGCGCACCGCTTCGAATTGCCGGGCGCCCAGCCCGGCCGCGACCATCTCGGCGGCAGGCTGATCTGGGACATGCACCTCAAGCGCTGGCTGGACGAGTTCCTGGTGCTGATTTTCGGCGGCCGACGGCGCGGTCGCGGCACAACCATCCCCTGATGGCGGGTCGTTTAACACCTGCTAGTTCGAAAACGTCACGCTCACGCCGCGCTGACGAAAATAAGCCTGCATCAATTTGCGGCCCGAGCGGTTGTTCTGCGCCAGTTTGGTGGGATCGAACACCGCCTGCTTCATCCCCTCTCGTGCCAGCGCTGCCTTAAGCGTCGCGATATGGGCGTCGAGATCGGCATTATCGGCCCGCAGCGACACATAGATACTCTCGGTTGCCTCAGCCACGGTCGGTTCGCTCACAGTTATCGTCCTTTGATTGGTCGGGCGGCGGCTTAGCACAGATTCGCAGCCCGCCGATACCGGTGGACCTGAATTCGATCCCCGTCAGTTTCGTCCACTGAGGTGCCGCACCCTTCGGAGCGCCGGGAACAGATAGGCCCACAGGCCGGCAACGGCAATGGCGCCGACGCCGCCGATGACGACGGCAGGCACCGTGCCGATCAGCGCCGCCATGGTGCCGGCGCGGAATTCGCCGAGCTCGTTGGAGGCGCCGACGAAGACCTGATTGACGGCGTTGACGCGGCCGCGGACATGATCGGGGGTCCAGAGCTGGATCAACGTTTCCCTGATGTAGACGCTGAACATGTCGGTGGCGCCGAGGAAGGCCAATGCCAGGATCGACAGCCAGGTGAAGGTCGACAGGCCGAACAGCACCGTAAAGGCGCCGAACGCGGCCACGAAGCCGAGCATGATCAGGCCCGCGTGGTTTCGGATAGGATGACCAGCGAGCCAGATGGCGACACAGATGGCACCCACCCCTGGCGCCGAGCGCAGCAAACCAAGTCCCCAGGGACCGAGTTGCAATATGTCGCGGGCATAGATCGGTAGCAGCGCCGAGGCGCCGGACAGGAGCACGGCGAAGAGATCGAGCGAGATGGCGCCAAGCACGATCTTCTCGCCCCAGATGTAACCGAAGCCGGCGAACAGGGTCTGCATGGTCGGCTTGTCGGTCTCGCTGCGCTGTGCCGGCCTCGGTATGGTGAAGATCAGCAGCCCGGCGACGAGCATCAGCGCCGTGGCCGTGCCATAGGCCACCTCGGCCGATACGCCGTAGAGAAGGCCGCCGGCGACCGGCCCGACGATGGTCGCCGTCTGCCAGGCCGACGAGTTCCAGGCAATGGCGTTGGCGAAATCCCGGGGCGGCACCAGATTGGCGAACAGCGACGACGAGGCCGGTCCGAAGAAGGCGCGGGCGATGCCGAACATGGCGAGCACGATGAAGATTGGCAGCGGGCCACTGATGCCGCGCAGGGTCAGGATGAGCAGCGCGAGCGCGCAGATCGCCTCGAGTAGCACCGCCAGCGCCATGATCAGCCGGCGGCCGAAACGGTCGGCAACGACCCCGGTGACCAGCACCAGGAGTAGCGAAGGCAGGAACTGGACGATGCCGACAAGACCGAGATCGAGCGGGTCGCGGGTCAGGTCGTACATCTGCCAGCCGACCGCGACGGAAACGATCATGGTGGCGAATGTGGTGAGGAAGCGCGCCGCCCAATAGCTCAGGAAGGAGCGATGGCGGAACGCGGCATAGCGCTGGTCCGGTGATATCTGTTCGGCGGTCATGGAACGAGGCCCCGTTAGAAGGATGGAGGCCGGCGGGGCACTTCCACGATGGACGCTGGTCCGGCCGGGGAACCCTTTAGCCCAGTTCGACGTATGACGCGCGCAAAAAACAGGTTCTGGATCAAGGATTTTCTGGCGTGTTCCATCGAACGCACACGAAACTCACCCGCCAAGACCCAGCGGGACAGGAAAGCCTATCGGGTGTCTCGAAGACCGCATGTCTCCCCCATCGTGCACGCGATAACCTTGAAAGCCGATCCGTGAGCAGCATTCTTTTGGCCTGCCCACTGGCCTGGCCGAAACCTACCAATACATTGGGGTTCTGGCGATAATGTCGAGCGTAACTTCACCCTTATATATCGTCGTCCCTTGTGAATTGGAATAATAGACCATTTTATGTTGGAATAGTCGAAAAGCGTAGGCGTAACCCAGCAATCTTTTTGCTGGAGCCTTTCTGTCAATTATATTTAAGTACTTGCTAAATCAAGCAGGGCGCTTACTGGATTATTAAGCATTCTCAAAACAGAACTCAAGATCTGGCAATTTTCCCTTGCTAGCCGGCGACATCGGCTACAACCTATGGATACATCAACCGCGCCGGCGGATCGTTGGCATGCTTGGGCGGATGGGCGCTAGGCATGGAGAGGGAAATGGACATTCGCCAAGGCGGCTCCCGCTGGGAGCGCTCCCCTCGACTTGAGGAATTGCGACGGCCGGCCGCAAAGTCGTCGAATGCATGGGCCACAGCCCGGCAATCCAAGCTTCGATACGCAGGGCAACTATCAGGGGTGCAATGGCATCGGCTGCCAGGTCGATGCGCCTGACGATGACAATTCGTCCGATGACGACGATTCCGACTGACAGCCACACTCCGCAAAGGAAGAGGAAAACCACCCATGTCTGAATTCGGCGACTTGGTTCGACGGCACGCCAAAACCGTCATGATCGGGCTGGCGGGATTGATACCGACATCTGCTTTCGCGAACGATGCCTGCGACGGCGTCAAGGTCGAAGTGACGAAGGCGCGCAAACAGGAATATGCACCGCTCGTCGCTTCGGCGATGGACAATAAGTTCAAGCCCGCCCGCGCCAAGTTCATCACCATCTTGGAAAGCGGCAACTGGAGCGCCGCTTATGTCTCCACGCCTGTGAGCGATGACGGCGTGATGTTCTTCCAGACCGTCGACGGAAAGAAGCAGTTTCGTGACGTATGGGGCGGCTATGCCGATCCATCGGAAAAGCCTGGACTGGTATCCTGGGCGAAGAAGCTTGGAGCACCGGAAAAGCTGGCCAGGTGCTTCGCCGAAACCGTTACGGAATGACGATGCCGCTCACCTGCAAAGAGGACGAGACCAATGAAAACCGCAATTCTGACCACCGCCGTGGTTCTGGCCATGCCGGCTTTCGCTTTTGCCAAGGACAAGTGTGCCGACGCCAAGGATCAGGCCACCATGAACCAGTGCGCCGATGCTTCGTTCAGGAAATCCGACAAGAAGCTCAACGAACTTTACAAGCAGATCGAAACCCGCCTGAAGGACGACGCGGATACCAAGAAGCTTCTTGTCCAAGCGCAGCAGGATTGGATCAAGTTCCGCGACGCTGAGTGCAATTTTCAGACCGCGGGAGCGGCCGGAGGCAGCGTGGTCCCCATGCTCCTCTCGATGTGCATGGATGGCCTGACGCAATCCCGGGTCAAGGATTTCGACGGTTACCTGAACTGCAAGGAAGGCGATCTGAGCTGTTCCGTTCCGGCAGCGAACTGAGCTTTCCTGCCTGCCTGCAGGCGGGGTGGAAAATCATTCCCTCAGCTCGCCGGAGATGGCGTCGAGCCCCCCTGCAATTGCGCGCTCGCCGTGGAAGAGCGCAACATCGGGCAGCCTGCCAAGACGGAACCGCCGGCAGGCCTCAATCAAACCATTGGCTCAGCGCCGGAATGCGCGCTCAGGCCGAGACCTTGGCTTTCCTGCCCCTGGCCGGCGCTTTCGGGGCGACGGCCTTGCGGCCGAGACCGATCGACTTAGCCAGTTCCGAACGCGAGGCCGCGTAATTGGGAGCGACCATCGGATAGTCCGACGGCAAGCCCCATTTGGCTCGGTAGGCGTCCGGCGTCAGGCCGAAATGCACGCCCAGATGACGCTTCAGCGATTTGAACTTCTTGCCGTCCTCCAGGCAGATGATGAAATCCGGCGTCACCGACTTCTTGGGATTGACCGCCGGCACGAGCGGCGCCGCCACGGGTACGGCCGGCTGGCCGAGCCCGCTGATCGAAGCGCTGACGCTGGCGATGAGGTCGGCCAGGCCGGAGGCGGGCAGGCGGTTCTTCTCGACGTAAGCCGACACGATATGGGCGGTCAGCTCGAGAAGGTCGATATCCTTGCGAGCGTCGTTGCTGTCGTCGGTCAATCTATTTTCCTCCGTCTATGGCGTATGGGGCCCGAAATCGGCACAGTTTCGGATGGGATGATGCGCAAAGTTAAAGTGCGGCGGCGTCTTTGCACGTCCCTCGCGGTTCGTCGCGATGTAGTGCGCCGGAATTCCTAGTCGGCAAATCTGCGCAATGCAACGACTTGGCCCCGCGTCACACATTATTTTGAATAACTATACTGAACTGTAATACTATCAGACGATCAGGGCCTTGTCTCGCCACAGACGAAATCCGCCTTCGAAGGCGCGTGTGTTGTCGCCGCGCCTGCTGTCGGCGGGCAAATCGCCGAGCTTGTCGACATTGCCGCCGCCGATGACGACATAATCGGGCTGCATGGCGGCGCGCAGCCGGTCGACGACGTCGAAAACGGATTTTCGCCATTTCTTCTTGCCGCGTTTTATCAGGCCGCGCTCACCGACATAGTCCTCGAAGCTCTTGCCCTTCTTATAGGGAAGATGGGCGAGTTCCATCGGTTGGGCGACGTTGTCGACGATCATCGCCGCACCTAGGCCGGTTCCCCACCCCAGGAACAGCATGCGACCGCCTTCATAGCTGCCGATGGCCTGCATCAGCGCGTCGTTGACCACCTTGACCGGTTTGCCGAACTGCGCGGCGAAGTCGAAGCCGGCCCAGCCCTTGCCGAGATTGGCGGGATCGAACAAGGGCCTGTTGTGATGCACCGGGCCGGGATAGCCCATCGAGATGACGTCGTAGGACAGTCCGTCGGCCAGCGCCTTCACCGCATCGATCATCTGCTGGGGCCTCAGGTCCGGCCCGGAATCGGCGCGGCGCTCAGCACCGCCTGAGCTGGTGAGGATCTTGACGTGCGAGCCGCCTATGTCGATCGACAGCACGATCGGATCGCCGCTCGCCGCTTTCGGCCTTGCCGTCCTGGCCATGCTGCCCTCTCCCAGCCTATTTCGATGGATTGATCCAGCCGTTCGGCGGCCCGAAGCCGTTCATGGCGGCTGCCGGCCCCCAGGTCTTCGGTTCATAAAGATGCGGCGGCGTGGTGTCGCCGAGGACCGGCCCGACGATGCGCCAGGCAAGTTCGCTGGCGTCCTGGCGGGTAAAAAGCTGGCCATTGCCGTTCATGGCATCGCCGATCAGCCGTTCATAGGGCGGCATATCGCCCTTGCTGTCGTCGAGCGCCGTCAGTTCGACCTGTTCGCCGACCATGTCGTCGCCCGCTGCCTTGCGCTGGGCGCCGATCGAGATCGCCACCTGCGGGTCGATGCGGAAGCGCACATAATTGGCGTCGTTCGGCTTGATCGGGTCGAAGACATCGAGCGGCGGCCGCTTCAGCCGCACGATCACCTCCGTGGCATGCACCGGCATGTTCTTGCCGGCGCGGATGAAGAACGGCACGTCGCGCCAGCGCCAGGTGTCGACGAAGAAGCGCACCGCCGCGAAAGTTTCGACCGGCGAGTTGGGCGCCACGCCGGGCTCGGCGAGATAGCCGTCGAATTGGCCACGCACGATATCGTCCTTGGTCAAGGTGCGGATCGCGCGCAGCACCTGCACCTTCTCGTCGATCAGGTCGTCGGCGGAACGGCCGACCGGCGGTTCCATCGCCAGCAGCAGGAGGATGTTGAGAAGATGGTTCTCGATCACGTCCCTGACGCAGCCGACCTCGTCATAGAACCGGCCGCGCCCATCGATGCCGAAATCCTCGGCCATGGTGATCTGCACGCTCTCGACGAAATTGCGGTTCCAGATCGGTTCCAGGAAGGAATTGGCAAAGCGGAAATAGAGCAGGTTCTGGATCGCCTCCTTGCCGAGATAGTGATCGATACGGAAGATCGACTGTTCGTCGAACACCAGATGCAGCACCCGGTTCAGCCAGCGCGCCGATTGCAGGTCATGGCCGAAGGGCTTTTCCACCATCAGCCGCGCGCCGCGCGCCGTGCCCGATTGCTCCAGGCCCTGGACCACCGTCTCGAACATGGTCGGCGGCACCGCCATGTAGTGCAGCGGCCGCTGGGCGGTGCCCAGCGCGCTCTTCAGTTTCTCGAACGTGGCCGGGTCGCGATAGTCGCCGCTGACATAGCGCAGCAGCGAAGCGAGCTTGGCGAACACCTTCTCGTCGATCTTGCCGAGCGTATTGACGATGCCGTCGCGCGCGCGGTCCTGCAATTTCCTCAAATCCCAGGCGTCGAAGGCGACGCCGATCACCGGTTCGGTAAGCGTTCCCTTGGCGACCATGGCATAGAGGGAAGGAAATATCTTCTTGTGGGCGAGGTCGCCGGTCGCCCCGAAGAGCACCAGCGTATCGGACCGTTCCGGGCTCATGAGCGCGTCTCCCCTGCCGCCGTCACTTGCCGGCCTTCGGTTTTTCGACATGGCCGCCGAATGCATAGCGCATGGCCGACAAGAGCTTGTCGGCGAATTCGGATTCGCCTTGCGAGGAGAAGCGGTCGAAGAGGGCCGAGGACAGCACCGGCGCCGGCACGCCGGTGTCGATGGCCGCTTTCAGGGTCCAGCGGCCTTCGCCGGAATCGGACACCCGGCCGCCAAACTGGGTCAGGCCGGGATCGCTCTTCAACGCGCCGGCGGTGAGATCAAGCAGCCACGAGCCGATGACGCTGCCATGCCGCCAGACCTCGGCCACTTCGGCAAGGTCGATGTCAAACTGGTAGTATTCGGGGTTCTGCAACGGGCTGGTCTCGGCATCGGCCTCGCGCTTGACCTTGCCGGCATTGCCGGCCTTGAGAATATTCATGCCTTCGGCATAGGCGGCCATGACGCCGTACTCGATGCCGTTATGGACCATCTTGACGAAGTGGCCGGCGCCGCTCGGGCCACAATGCAGATAGCCGAAGGGCGCCGTGCCGGCCGTCTTGTCGGGAGCGGGCGCACCGGCATCCGCGCCGGGCGCCAGCGTGGCGAAGACCGAATCGAGATGCCGGACCGCGTCATCGGGCCCGCCGATCATCAGGCAGTAGCCGCGATCCAGGCCCCAGACGCCGCCGCTGGTGCCGACATCGACATAGTTGAGGCCCTTGGCGGCGAGCTTGGCGGCCCGGTCGACGTCGTCGTGATAGTAGGAATTGCCGCCGTCGATGATGATGTCGCCGGGTTCCATCAGCGCCGCCACCTGATCGACGATCTTGCCGGTGATGGCCGCAGGCAGCATCAGCCACACGCAGCGCGGCTTGGCGAGCTTGCCGACGAATTCCGCCATCGATGCAGCCCCCGAGGCGCCGTCGCCGACCAGGGCCGCGACGCTTGCCGGGTTGATGTCGTAGACGACGCATTCGTGGCCGTCACGCATCAGGCGCCGGACCATGTTGGCGCCCATTCGGCCCAGTCCCATCATTCCGATCTGCATGGTCTCATCCTTGTGTCTTGAAGAGGATCTGCCGGGAAGGATCTACAGTCTGTCCTGTTCACCAATGATGACGGAGAAGTCGACATTCTCCCAATCGCCGCTGCCGGGCCAGAAAAAAGTGAAGATCAGCGTGCTCCCCTCGGGCAGGCCGGCGACCGGCAGATCAGCAACATGGACGCCGAAGGCATTCTCGCTGGTCGCGCTGTCATGCACGGTCGCCCAATTGTCGACGCTCCAATGAACGGTTGCCTTCGCCAAAAGCTCGACGCGCATTGTCTTGCCGGCCGGCATGGAACGGATCTTGTTGTTGAAGCGCCATGTCCGGAACGGCGAGACGGTCCTATTGTCGATATAGCGTTCGACGCCTTGCGGCGGCATGTCGAACACCGCGCCGTCGCGCAGCGAGCGCAGCAGCTTGATATGTTCGGAATGCGCCCAGACCAGCGGCATGGCGCTGCCCGAGGGCTTGCCATGCAGCAGTTCGCGCTCGGGGAGGTCGGCGCCGTCCCAGATCTGCTCCGGCAACAGGCCGCCCGGTCCGGACGAGCCCTCCATTGCCGCCAGCAGCGAGGTCGCCTTGTCCTTGCGTCCGGCCGCCAGCTCGTAATGGGCCCGTTCGCCGGCGAGCAACGGCCAGGGGCGGCCCTGGCCGGTGCCGTCGAATGGCGCGCCGTCCTCGTGCTCGCCATAGCCGTCGCCGGTGTAGCGATACCAGAGCGGCCCCTGCGGCAGTTGCCGGCGCAGCTGCGCGTCGATGACCTTGACCGTGTCGACGATGCGCGGATCGTCGGCTGCCCTGAGGCCAAAGCGCACCAGGGCAAATGCGTCCGGGCTGACGATTTCCTGCGCCGGCCGGTCGGCATCGCCAGGCGGGCGGTTTTTGATCGGCACATAGCCGTCCTTCGGCGAACCGGCCTCGGCGCTGTCGGGCGGTGCGATGTGGACATAGTAACCCGCGACGCCGGTCGCCTCGCAGCCTGCCGTGCCGGTGACATAGGTCCAGCGCTCGACCTGGTCGTTCCAGCCGTCGGCGGTCTCGCGCAGATAGCTTGCTGCGTCCTGCTTGCCGCAGGCCCCCAGCATATCCGCGGCGGCAAGCAGCGCCGCGATCTCAACGGCGAGCGTGAACGGGCTGTAACCGGAATCCTCCTCCCAACGGTCCTCGCCGGTGACGGGTCCATTGCGCACGACATAGGCTGCGGCGCGCTCGATCATTGGCAGGAAGGCCAAAAGCCTGGCGCGCGGCAAATGGCCCTGGCGCCGCAGCGCATCCACCAGCAGCAGCGGAAAGGCGCATTCGTCCATCTGGATGCCCGGCCAATAAGCTGTCCCATCGAGCCAGGCGTTCTGCGGCCAGTGGCCATCCGGCTGCTGGATGGAGCAGAGATAGTCGAGGGTTTGCAGGGCCGAAGCGGCATCGCCGGCGGCGAGAAAGCCGCCCGCCGTCTCGACCAGATCGCGCGGCCAGACCAGATGGTAACCGCCGAGATCGTCGTCGCCCTTGTCGAAGCCCCATGGGATAGACAGGCTGGCGACCGCCGCGCCCGGCATGAGCGATGACCGGTGCGTCGCCAGGACGGCGGTGGAGATCCTGTAGCTGTTCACTCCGGACGCGCCACGGCGGTCCAGCCGCAGCAGGCCAGCCTGCCATTCGCGCCATTGTTCGGCGTAGGACGTCGCCGCCGCCGCGAAACCCTGCCTGAGGCTGGCGAAGGCATTTCGAGCGGCCTCTTCGGACGTCGCCCCGAAGCCCAGCGCCAGTACCGTTTTGGTGCTGTTGGCGGAAAACCCGATTTCGCCGGTCAGCGCTACATTGCCGTCCTCGGCTTGCTGAAAGGCTGGATCGAGCCGACCGGTGTTGCGCAGTTGCTGCCAGCCGTCGGAGACGCCGACATAGCCGGCCGAGCCGTTCCGCCAGGGCAGCGATGAGGCCAGCGCAAGGCAAGTGCCGCGGCCCGAGGCGAACAGCACAGGCTCTCCCTCATGGTCGCCGACCCAGGCGGTGTTGCCCATGCCGGCATTGACCAGATGCGGCGCCAGCAAGGCGTGGACGCGGTAGTCGCCCGGCGCGCCCTTGAGCGGCGTGAAGGTGATCTCCTGCAGCAAGGTGGGTCGTGCAGGGTCGGCCAGGATACGCTTCTCGATCCGGTAGGCGCCGTCATCAGCGGTGTTGACCAGCCTGTAGGCTGGCACGCCTTCTTCGAACGGTTCGATGCCATGCGAGGCATCACGTTTTTCTTCCGAGAAATATCCGTTCGGGCCGGTGACAATCAGGCCGAGGTCGCGGGTGCAGGCACTGTCGACACCGGGATAGTAGATCTCGTTCAGGATGCCATGGCTGAGCGTGAACCAGACGCGGCTCGACGGCGAAAGCGCCGCGCCGACGCCGCTTTTGGCGCTTGACGTCCAGCGCGCCGGAATTCCCGGAGCCCCCGGGGGAACGATCGGCGTCACTGCCATACGTCTGCGGCCTCCTGCCCGCATGCCTAGCCCATCCACCGAAGCCTTTTCAATCGTCGCACCGCAATGTGATCAGCGGCATCTTATGGATTGCAGTTGACAGCTCGCCGGCCTTCTGCACTTTTGTCTGACAATAGATAAAAAACAGGTACGCAAGCGCGATAGTCACCAGCAGCCATCAAGACCAGCAACTCGGGAGGAGTATGACATGAAGAAACTGTTCGTCCTGGGCACCCTTGCAGCGGTGCTCGCAGCCGGTACGGCGTTTGCCGACACCAGCGGCAAGAAGATCGCTTTCTCCAATAATTACGCCGGCAATTCGTGGCGGCAGGCGATGCTCGACAGCTACAACGCCGTCACCAAGAAGGCGGTGGCCGACAAGGTGGTCGGGGCCGCCGATGTCTTCACGACGGCCGACAAGGAAGTGCCGACCCAGGCAGCCCAGGTGCAAAACCTGATTCTACAGGGCTATGACGCCATCGTCATCAACGCCGCCTCGCCCGACGCGCTGAACGGTGCCATCAAGCAGGCCTGCGACGCCGGCATCGTGGTCGTTTCCTTCGACGGCATCGTCACCGAACCCTGCGCCTACCGCGTCGTCGTCGACTATAAGGACATGGGCAAGCAGGAAGTCGAGCATATGGCCAAGTTCCAGCCCAAGGGCGGCAACCTGCTCGAGATCCGTGGCCTCGCCGGCACCTCGATCGACGACGCCATCCATGCCGGCATCCTCGAAGGCGTGGCCGCCCATCCCGAGTTCAAGATCGTCGGCTCGGTGACCGGCGACTGGGACCAGACGACGGCGCAGAAGGCGGTGGCGACCATCCTGCCCTCGCTGCCCGAAATCGTCGGCATCGTCGACCAGGGCGGTGACGGCTATGGCGCCGCGCAAGCCTTCGCCGCCGCCGGCAAGCCGCGCCCGACCATCATCATGGGCAACCGCCAGGACGAGCTGAAATGGTGGAAGGAACAGAAGGAAAAGGACGGCTACCAGACCTGGTCGGCCTCGATCGCGCCCGGTGTCTCGACGCTCGCCTTCTGGGTGGCGCAGCAAGTGCTCGATGGCCGCAAGGACATTCCGCACGACCTGCTGGTGCCGTATCTCGCCTTCACTCAGGACGATTTCGAGGCCGCTCTGCCGAAGATCAAGGAGGGCGGTGTCGCCACGCACGAATACACACAGGAAGATGCCATCGCGGCCATCAAAGCCAATATCAAGTGAATGTCGCACACGCGTTGCCGTGCACATCGCCGACCGGATATCGTTGAGCATGCCTGAAGGGAACGCGGACATCATCAGACTGAGCGGCGCCGAAAAACACTTCGGCGCCGTTCGCGCGCTTGGCGGCGTCGACTTCACTGTCGGGCCCGGCGAGTGCGTCGGCCTCGTCGGCCACAACGGCGCCGGCAAATCGACGCTCATGCACATGGTGGCGGGCACGCTGACACCCGACAGCGGAACGATCGGCGTGCATGGTGAGGCCGAGGAGAACTACTCGGTGTCGCGGGCACAGCAGCTCGGCATACGCTGCGTGTTCCAGGAATTGTCGCTGTGCCCCAATCTCAGCGTCGCCGAGAACACGCGCATCAACCACGCCTCGCTCACCGGCTTCGGCTGGCGGCGCAAGGCGGCCGAGCTGATCACGGCCAAGCTGGACGAAATCTTTCCCGACCATGGCATTTCGGCGGCCGACATCGCCGGTGACCTTTCAATCGGACGGCGACAGATGGTGGAGGTGGCGCGCGCGTTCACGCTGACCCGCGAGCCGCTCCACCTGGTCATCCTCGACGAGCCGACGTCCTCGCTCGACGCGCACACGGCGGGGCAGTTGCTTGCCTTCGTGCGCCGCTTCGTCGCGTCGGGTGGGAGCTGCATTCTCATCTCCCACGTGCTGGGCGAAGTGCTGCAGAACGCCGATCGCATCGTCGTGATGCGCGACGGCAAGGTTGTCGGCGCCGACGCGGCGAACGCTTTCGACCGCGATAGGCTGGTCGCCACCATGGGCGGCGCCGAAGGACATCGGAGGACCGCCACCGAAATCCGGAAAGCCGAGGCCGGCCCGTTGCGCGTGCGCGCCCGGCCGGCGCGGCAGCAGGACGGCAAGGAGCTGGTGGCCCGCGCCGGCGAGATCATCGGACTTGCCGGCCTGGCCGGCCATGGCCAGACCGACCTGCTGCTGGCGATCTTCGCCGCGGCATCGCGCGCCAAGGCCGGCGTCGAGGTCACCGCACCGGTGGCGCTTGTGGCCGGCGACCGCCAGGCGGACGGCATCTTTCCGCAGTGGTCGATCGCTGAAAATATCGGCATCCGCTCGCTGGCTCGGCTGCGCAACGGGCTGCTGATCTCGCCGCGGCGAGAGGCCGAACTGGCCGGGTTCTGGCAAAAGAAGATCGGCATCCGCACGCCGGATATGAACAACAACATCTTTTCGCTGTCGGGCGGCAACCAGCAGAAGGCTTTGTTCGCCCGGGCTCTCGGCTCCGACGCCGGGATCGTGCTGATGGACGACCCGATGCGCGGCGTCGACATCGGCACCAAGCTCGAGGTTTACGATCTCGTGCGCGAGGAGGCCGGCAAGGGCCGCACCTTCCTCTGGTACACCACGGAAACGGAAGAACTCGACAATTGCGACCATGTCTATGTCTTCAAGAACGGCCGCATCGTCGCCAATCTGACGCGCGACGAGCTGACGGAAGAAAAGATCATCCAGTCCTCCTTCGGCGACGCGGCCTGAGATGACGGCCGTCTCTGTTCAAAACGGTTCGAAGACCTTTGGGAGCGGGGCGGCACGCGCCCGCCTACTGCGTGGGCTGCTGCCGGCGCTGTCGCTGGTGCTGGTGCTGCTCGCCATCGCCTGGCTCAATCCGCGCGCCATCAGCTATTTCGGCTTCGGCCTGATGCTCAACCTGGCGATCCCGATCGCGCTGGCGACGATCGCGCAGATGTTCGTCATATCGGGCAACGAGCTCGACCTGTCGATCGGCACCTTTGTCGGTTTCGTCGGTTGCGTCACCGCGACGTGGTTGAAGGACGCACCGCTCATCGGCGTCCTCGTCCTGCTCGGATCGATCGGTGTCTATGCGCTGCTCGGCGCGCTGATCCATCTGCGCAATTTGCCATCGATCGTGGTGACGCTGGGCATGAGTTTCGTCTGGCAGGGGCTGGCCATCCTGGTGCTGCCCAAGCCCGGCGGCAAGGCGCCGGACTGGCTGCTGGCGATCATGGCGTTCAAGCCGCCCTTTGTGCCCTTCCCGATCATCGCGGCGCTGCTGATTGGCCTCATCGTCCATTTCGGCCTGATGCGCACCTCCTATGGCGTGATTCTGCGCGGCTCGGGCGGCAACCCGGCTGCGCTCAAACGCGCCGGCTGGTCGCTGCTCAAGACCAAGGTCGTGTTGTTCGCGCTGACGGGTCTGTTCGGCGTGCTGTCCGGCATGGCGCTGATCGGCATCACCACTTCGGCCGATGCCAATATCGGCAATGGCTATACGCTGCTTTCGATCGCCGGCGTCATCCTCGGCGGCGGTGAATTCGTCGGCGGCCGCGTGTCGCCGATCGGAGCGGTAATCGGCGCGCTGACGCTGGCGCTGGCGGCATCGCCGCTGCTTACCTTCATGCACATCCCGCCCGACTGGCAGGTGGCGGCCAACGGCGCCATCCTGATCATCGTGCTGGCGGCGCGGGTGCTGATCAGCCGCAAGGAGAGGTGAGCGATGATATTGCTGAGGTCGCTGACCGCCAAGCCCTGGATCTGGTCGTTCGTCGGCGCGCTTGTGGTGTGGCTGGCGACCATCGCTTTCACCGGCGGCTATGGCGCCGGCGGCATGGTCACCGCCGCGCTGTCGCTGGCCGTGTTCACCGTCATCGTCGGCGTCGGCCAGATGTTCGTCATCACGCTTGGGCCGGGCAATGTCGACCTGTCGCTGCCGGCCAATATCGGGCTCGCCAGCGCGGTGGCCATGAAGGTGATGGGCGGCAGCGATGCCATGATCGTGGTCGGGCTGCTGGCCGCGCTTGCCTGTGGTGCCGCGATCGGTGCCGTCAACTATCTGCTGATCTGGGCGCTGCGAATACCGCCGATCATCGCCACTTTGTCGGCGAGCTTCATCATCCAGTCGGTCGACATCAGCTATGGGCGCGGATTGCAGATCAAGCCGCCGCCGGGCTTTGCCGATTTCGCCAACCGGCAGGTTCTCGGCATTCCGGTGCTGGCGGTTCTCACCGTGCTGTTTACCATCGGTGCGGCCATCGCCTTGCAGCGCATGATCTATGGCCGCTCGGTGCTGGCGATAGGCCAGAACATCCGCGCCGCCTGGCTCGCCGGCGTCAATGTCGGCCGCGTCCGTTTCCTCACCTACACGCTGTCGGGCGCGCTCGGCGGCATCGACGGCGCGCTGCTCGCCGGTTATTTCCGCGGCGCCAATGTCGATATCGGCAACGAGTATTTGCTGGCTTCGATCGCCGTGGTGGTCATCGGCGGCACCTCGGTGGCCGGCGGCAAGGCCAATGTCCCCGGCGTCTGGGGCGCAGCACTGTTCCTGGTGCTGCTTTTGACCATGCTCAACACATTCGGCTTCAGCGCCGGCGTGCGCCTGCTTTTGACCGGGCTGATCATCGTCGGCGTCATCACGGCGGCAGGCGGGGAGAAGGCGGTGCGGTGATATTCGCTTCTCTTCAACCGCAACTCGCCAGCGTGCCGTCTTACAGCCTGTCCTGACAAGTCCTGTGCCAGTGCGGCACGCGGTTCCCATTCGCGGCGCAGCCTAGTAAACCCTCCGGATCGCAGCCGGTGTCGGGAGGGTCAACTTGTCCAATTTTGTCAGCGTCGCCAGGGACAGCGACGTCGCCATCGTCACCATCGACAACCCGCCGGTCAACGCGCTGAGCTTTCATGTCCGCGAACCACTGATGCACGCGCTGGCTGCCTTGCGTGACGACGCATCGGTCGGAGCCATCGTCGTCGCATGCGCGGGCCGGACCTTCGTCGCCGGCGCCGACATCACCGAATTCGGCAAGCCCGTGCAGCAGCCCGAGCTGCGTGTCATCATTGGGACGCTGGAAACCATCGCCAAACCTACGGTCGCCGCCATCCACGGCACCGCGCTGGGCGGCGGGCTGGAGCTGGCGCTCGGCTGTCACTTCCGCGTTGCCGATGCCGACGCCAGGCTCGGCCTGCCCGAGGTGAAGCTTGGACTGCTGCCGGGCGGCGGCGGCACGGTGCGGCTGCCGCGCCTCGTCGGCGCGATCAAAGCGCTCAGGATGATCGTTTCCGGTGCGCTGGTCGGTGCTGATGAGGCGCATGAAGCCGGACTGGTCGATGCTGTGTTCGAGAGTAACGTGATCACGCATGCCGTGAACTTCGCCAGGGAGATCGCTCGCAAGGGCGGGCCGTTCACGCCGGTGCGCGATCGCGATGACGAGATCAAGAAAACCGAGCTGGCCGCTTTCGATGCCGAGGCGGCGGATCTCGCCAGGAAAGCGCGCGGCCTCGACGCGCCGATCGCTTGCGCGCAAGCGGTGCGCAATACCGTCACGATGTCGTTCGAGGAAGCTCTGGCTGCCGAACGCGCGCTGTTCATGAAGCTGGTCGCCAGCGATCAGTCGCGGGCGCAGCGGCATCTGTTCTTCGCCGAGCGTGAAGCGGCAAAGGTCCCGGGCAAGGATCTTGTCCGGCGCAGGATCGCCCGCGTCGGCGTCGTCGGCGCCGGCACGATGGGCGGCGGCATCGCCATGGCCTTCGTCAATGGCGGTTTTCCAGTCACCTTATTGGAGACCAGCCAGGAAGCCTTGCAGCGCGGGCTCGGCATGATCGACAAGAACTATGCCGTCTCGGTCTCGCGTGGCTCCTTGACCGAAGACGCCAAGCGCCAACGCCTCGCTCAATTCAAGGGCTCCACCGACTATTCCGACCTCGCCGATTGCGACCTGATCATCGAGGCGGTGTTCGAGGACATGGCGGTCAAGAAAGAGGTGTTCGGCAAGCTCGATGCCATGGCCAAGCCGGGAGCGATACTCGCCACCAACACCTCCTATCTCGACATCGACGAAATCGCCGCCTCGATCTCGCGCCCGCAAGACGTGCTCGGCCTGCACTTCTTCTCGCCGGCCAACGTCATGAAGCTGTTGGAGATCGTGCGCGCCGACAAGACCGCGCCCGACGCGCTGGCAACCGTAGTCGACTTGGCGCGGCGGATCGGCAAGGTGGCCGTCGTCGTCGGCGTCTGCCACGGCTTCGTCGGCAACCGCATGCTGGCCGCGCGCGGCTCCGAATCGGAAGCCTTGCTGCTGGAAGGCGCGACGCCCAGCCAGATCGACAAGGCCTTCACCGATTTCGGCTGGCCGATGGGGCCCTTCCAGATGAGCGATCTCGCCGGCCTCGACATTAGCTGGCGCAACCGCAAGGCGCGAGGCCAGACGGCCGTGATCGCCGACACGTTGTGCGAACAGGGGCGTTTCGGCCAGAAAACCGGTCGAGGTTATTATCTTTACGAGAACGGGTCACGTATGCCGGTCCCGGACCCGCAGATCGATGCGCTGATCCGCGGTAAGGCAGCCGAGAAGGGCATCGCGTCGCGCGAAATCAGCGCGGAAGAAATCATCGAGCGCACGCTCTATCCCATGGTCAACGAGGGGGCCAAGATTCTGGAAGAAGGGATAGCCGCCCGCGCCTCCGACATCGATGTCATCTGGGTCAACGGCTATGGCTTTCCCATCGGCAAGGGCGGTCCGATGTTCTGGGCCGGCCTCGAAGGCGCGCCCAGGATCGTCGAGCGGCTCGAATATTGGCACCAGCGGACGGGCAAGGATGTTTTCAAGCCGGCGCGGCTGCTGAAACGGATGGCCGAGACCGGCTCCTGGGAGGCTGGCGCAAGACCTTGATCGAAAGGCGGTTGAAGGCCGTCGGAATTATCTTATCCGCGCGTCGATGATTTCGACAAAGCGGGCAAAAAGGCCGGCCTGCGATTTGATCTTGAGCTTGCGATAGATGTTGCGGCGATGGACCTTCACCGTCCCCGGCACGATGCGCATGGCCCGGGCGATTGATTCGGTGGAATGCCCTTGCAGCACTAGATCGACGACATGCTTTTCGCGCGGCGTCAGGGACAGGCTCTTCCAGATATGGGCGCGATCGAACTCGTTGACCGCCGCCAATGCATCGTCTTGCCTGGCCTCGGCCGGCTCGTCGGCGGGAAGGGCGGGCCAGCGCAATCGGGCGAAGGCGACCACCGCCGGCGCCATGTCGCGCAGCAGTCTGGCGTCGGCGGTCCCGAACGGACCTGAAGCGCGCAGCCGCATCAGCGACAGCACCAGCGCATCCTTGCCCGGCAGCGGAACGAAGAAGCCGACCTCCTCGGCCAGCCTGGTCTGGCTGTAGTAGGAGCGAAAATATTCGCTGGCGTAGAAGCGGTCGGGCGCCAGCTCGCGCATGCGCCAGAACCCTTCCTTGCGCTCGACCGCCGCATGGTGGAACGGATCCAGCAGGTATGGGCCTTCCTGGTAAAGCGCAACGAAGACATGGCTCTCGGCCGACGAGAAGGTCTCGAACAGCAGCGGCGGGCGTGCAGCGCCGCGATAGCCGAAGACCACGCAGTGGTCGAAGCCGACATGCTGCCGCAGCCAAGCGACCATCGCCTTGCCGAAGACGTCGCCGCTCGTCTCCCGCGTCGCCGCGACCAGCGCGGCGAGCTGGCTGTAGTCGTCGCTGCGGGACATCCAATACCCCCTTAAACAAGAAAATAGGTCAGATATACCACCTGCGAGGTATATACTAGCTGCCATTGGCTCTGGTAGCGTCCCGAAATCGCATCGTCCTGTCGCTGGAGCCCGCAGCCTTGACCGCAGTGCCCGACATCGAGTTTCGCGGCGTCACCAAGCGCTATGGCGCGGTGACCGCGGTCAGCGGCATCGATCTGGCCGTGCCGCCCTCCGCCTTCGTCGCCCTGCTCGGACCATCCGGCTGCGGCAAGACGACCTGCCTGCGCATGATCGGCGGCTTCGAACAGCCGAGCGAGGGCAAGGTGCTCATCCGCGGCCAGGACATGGCCGACACGCCGCCCTACAGGCGGCCTGTCAACATGGTGTTCCAGCAATATGCACTGTTCCCGCATTTGGACGTGAACGACAATGTCGCCTACGGGTTGCGCCAGGCACGACCGCGGCTGTCGTCGCGCGAGATCGGCCTGCGGGCAGGCAAAGCGCTGGAAATGGTGCGGCTCGCCGGTTATGGCGGCCGCAAGGTCCACGAACTGTCCGGCGGCCAGCAGCAGCGTGTCGCTCTCGCCCGCGCGCTGGTCAACAAACCGGCGGTGCTGCTGCTCGACGAGCCGCTGGCGGCGCTCGACAAGAAGCTGCGCACCGACATGCAGATCGAATTGCAGAACCTGCAACGCGAGATCGGCATCACCTTCGTGCTGGTCACCCACGACCAGGAGGAAGCGCTGTCGATGAGCGATTTCGTCTGCGTCATGAATGGCGGCCGCATCGTTCAGCTTGGGCAGCCGAGCGAGATTTATGACGAACCGGCCGACCTGTTCGTCGCCGATTTCGTCGGCAAGACCAATCTCTTGAGCGGCGCCGTCGCAGGGCATTCGGGCGATCTGGTGGATGTGAAGCTGGCCGATGGCACCGTCATCGCGGCGCGCAAGCGGGTGGATTTGCGGCAGGGCGAAACCGTTTCGGTCAGCCTGCGTCCTGAATCGCTCAGTCTCGGTGGCCCGACTAGCGGCCCGCTCAAGGGCATCGTCCGCAACCGGATCTTTCTGGGCTCCACGGCGGAATACGCAGTCGAGGTCCAGGGCATCGGAACGCTGCTGGCCAAGGCCGACCACATGATCGGCCAGGGCAATCTCTTCAAGCCGGGTGAACCCGTCGCCATCGGCTTTGCCGCCGGAACGCCGTTGGCGTTCGCGGATCCAAAGAACAACGGGACCAACCAGAGGGTAGAAAAACATGTCGAAATCATATCGTGACGGACTGCCGATAAGCCCCGAGAATTTCGTCGACCAGCTAATGCGCCTCAAGCGCGGCTCGATCGGCCGCCGCGACTTCCTTGGCCTCACCGGCCTCGGCATCGCGACGGCGGTGATGGCGCGCGAGATCGGCATCATGCCGACGCCGGCCTTTGCCGCCGAGAACCTCGGCGACCGCATGTCGATTGCCACCTGGCCCAACTATCACGACCCGCAGACCTTCGAGAATTTCAAGAAGGACACAGGCGTGGCCGTCGAGGTCAACGTGTTCGGCTCGAATGAGGAGATGCTGGCCAAATTGCAGGCCGGGGCGTCGGGCTGGAGCCTGTTCGTGCCGACCAATTACACCATCTCGACCTACAAGAAGCTCGGCATCATCGAGCCGTTGGACATGGCCAAGCTGCCGAATTTCGACGGCACGCAGGAAGACCCGCGCTTCACCTCGGAAGGCACGATCGACGGCACGATCTACGCCGTGCCGAAGAATTGGGGCACGACAGGATTTGCCGTCAACACCAAGAAGCTGACCAAGCCGATGACGAGCTGGAAGGAATTCTGGGACACCGCCATGACCGAGGGCGACGGCCGCACTATGGTGCACGACTATCAGCTGACCACCATCGGCAATGCGCTGAAATATTACGGCTACTCCTTCAACTCGCTGAAGCAGGACGAACTCGCCAAGGCCGAGGAATTGCTGCTCAAGGTCAAGCCGCATCTGTTCGCGGTGTCTTCCGACTACCAGCCGGGCATGCGCGCGGGCGATGCCTGGATGACGATGTGCTGGACCAATGACGGTGCGCAGCTTCATCGCGACATTCCGGAGATTGCCTATGTGCTGGGCAAGGAAGGCGGCGAGATCTGGACCGACTTCTACGCCATCCCGAAGGACGCGCCGAACAAGCCGGCCGGCTACGCCCTGCTCAACTATCTGATGAACCCGCAGGTCGCGGTCAAGGAGCACCTCGCCAACGGCGCGCCTTCCACCGACGCCCGCGTCAACAAGCTGCTGCCGAAGGAGGTGCTGGACAATCCGATCCTCTATCCGGCGGCCGACCTGTTGACGCCGCTGGAATTCGGCGCTGCTGCAACGCTGACCGATCCGGGCCGCGCCGAGCTGATGGCGCGCTTCAAGTCGGCTTGAGCTAGGCGGGCAACAAATCCCATTCGAGACAACTTGACCGGCGGGCCCAGACCCGCCGGCACCGGGGCAATCCTTCGATGCGCGGCATTCGCAAAAATCTGCTGACGGCCATGCTGCTCGGGCCGGCGGCCGCGTGGCTCGTCGTGTTCCTGGTGCTGCCGTTCATGGCCATCGCCGTCTTCAGCGTCGGCGAGCGGGCGCCGGAGGGCGGCTATCGGGCGGCCTTCACGCTGGCGCAATATGCCAATCTTCCGGCGCGGGCGACCGCGTTCTGGAACACGATGGTGCTGGCTCCGGTGGGCGCGCTCGCCTGTCTGCTCGTGGCCTATCCCGTCGCCTATTACCTCGCCCTGCGGGCGCCGCAGCGCTGGCGGTTGATCCTGCTCGCGCTGGTCGTCATACCGTTCTGGACCAGCCTTTTGATGCGTACCTATGCCTGGATGTACATTTTGGGCGGACGCGGCATCCCGGCGCTGCTCGCGCTTGCCGGCATCGAGGATGTCAGGCTGATCAACACGCCGGGCGCCGTCCTGCTCGGCATCGTCTACGGCTATCTGCCGCTGATGATCCTGCCGATCTATGTCAGCCTCGAGCGGCTCGATCGCCTCCTGCTGGAGGCCTCCGCCGATCTCGGCGCGACGCCGCTCTCCACTTTCTTGGGCGTGACCTTGAAACTGTCGCTGCCCGGCGTGATGACCGGCTTCTCGCTGGTGATGATCCTGCTGCTCGGCGAATACCTGATCCCGACGCTGCTTGGCGGCGGCAAGGTGTTCTTCATCGGCAATGCGCTGGTCGACCTGTTCCTGCAGTCGCGCAACTGGCCGTTCGGATCGGCCATCGCAATCACGCTGGTGCTGGTTTCGGTTGTGGTGCTGATTGCCGCCAACCGCATCTCGACCCGCGTCTCGGGCGCCCGCCGGGTGGATTTGATCTGATGCGCGCCTTCGTCATTGCCGTCTTCACCTTCCTCTACCTGCCGATCGCACTGGTCGTGCTGTTCTCCTTCAACGCCGGTCATCATGCCAGCGAGTTCACCGGTTTTTCGGTGCAATGGTACGGCAAGGCGCTGGCGAACCCGTTCCTGGTCGAGGCGCTGAAGAACAGCCTGTTCATCGCCACCACCAGCGCCTTGCTTGCGGCGGTGTTCGGCACCGCGGCCGCGCTCGGCCTGGCACGCGTCGGGGTGCGGACCCGCGCCGTCTTCGACGCCTTGCTTGGAGCCGCAATCGTCGTTCCCGGCGTCGTCATCGGCATTTCGACACTGGTCGCACTCGTCCAGCTGTTCGCCGTCATCAACCCGTTCCTCGCCTCGATCTGGCCGGACGATCAGCCGCCGCGCCTGTCGCTCGGCTATGGTTCGATCATCGCCGCGCACGGCCTGTTTTCGATGGCGCTGGTGACGATGATCGTCGGCACGCGGCTGGGCAGCCTTGATCGCAACTTGGTCGAGGCATCCAGCGATCTCTACGCCACGCCGCTGACGACGTTCCGTTCCATCGTCCTGCCGCAGATCATGCCGGCGGTGGTCGCCGGCTTCCTGCTCGCATTCACCTTCTCCTTCGACGATTTCATCGTCGCCTTCTTCGTCGCCGGCGCGCAGACGACGCTGCCAATCTATGTCTTTGCGTCGATCCGGCGCGGGGTGACGCCGGAGATCAATGCCATCGCGACGATCGTGCTCGTCGCGTCCGTCCTGCTCGTGGTGCTTGCCCAATGGCAGCTGCGCCAGCGCAAGCTGTCAAACTGAAGGTCGCATCATGATCCTCGAAGACCGCATCGCCGTGGTGACAGGCGCCGGTTCCGGCATCGGGCGCGCCGGCGCCATGATCATGGCCAGGGAAGGCGCGGTGGTCGTCATCGCGGACAGGGATCGGACCAGCGGCGAGGCGACGGCTTCAGATATACGCGCCGCGGGCGGCCGGGCGGAGGCGGTCGCCACCGACGTCTCGGACGACAACGCGGTCGAGCAGCTCCTTGCCGGTACGCTCGACCGGCATGGGCGCATCGACATCCTGCACAATCACGCCGGCATCCAGGTCGGCGGCACGCTGACCGAGGTCGAGACCGGCGGCATGGACGCTTCCTGGCGGGTCAATGTGCGGGCGCAGTTCCTGGCGGCAAGGATCGTCATGCCATCGATGGTCGCACAGGGCGGCGGCGTCATCCTTAATACGGCTTCGAATTCAGGCGTGTTCTACGACCGCGAGATGATCGCCTATGCGACCTCGAAACATGCCGTGGTGGCGATGACCAGGCAGATGTCGCTCGACTATGCCCGCCACAATGTGCGCGTCAACGCGCTCTGCCCCGGCTGGGTCGACACGCCGTTCAATGGACCGTTCATCGCCCAGATGGGCGGACGCGAGGCAATCGAAGCCTATGTCCGCACCAAGATCCCGATGGGGCGCTGGGCCAGCGCCGAGGAGATCGCCGAGGCGATCCTCTTCCTCGTGTCCGATCGGTCATCCTTCATGACCGGCCAGGCGTTGGTGATCGACGGTGGCGAAAGCATCGGCTGAATCAGCCGTCTGGGCCTTCGGCCGATTGGTGAAAAGCGCCGTGGCCTGCGCGTTCTGGGCCAGAGCCGCGTCGCCGGCCGGCAGCGCCGAAATCAACTCTGACCGACAGTTCGGACCATGGTCCGACCGGCATGGGACTTCAGTACCGCAGCCGTTCAAAGACATAGGTTTCCTTTGAACATCAACAAGTTACTGTGCCGACAGGTTGCCCAGCTCTCTTATTGAGACAGTCTTTGTCCAAAGTTTACTGCGCATAATTAGCGGCTTCTCATACGAACTTACCATAGCAGCGGGCGCAGGGCGGCGTTTCCCGAGGAGACATCATGACAAACCGGAAAACTGTTTTCGCGGCGTTAGCCGCACTGGCGCTTCTGGCTTCTCCGGCGCTCGCCGAAGCCGGCGGCAACGGGCATAGCAATGGTGGTGGTCACAGCGGCGGCAACGGCAATGGCAATGGTGGCGCCCACGGCAACAGCGGCGCTGCGCACGGCAAGTCCTCGTCGGCCCGGGGGCAGGTAGCCAAGGCGACAACGGACACAATGACCACGGTCGATAAGAAGACAAAGGTCTCGTCCCTGCCCAAGGAAAAGAACCTCCACGCCAAGCTCGGCCGGCTGAACTCGCTCCAGCGCAACGTCAACGCCTATATGAATTCCAAGAGCAGGAAATTCGCTGCGCTTCAGGCCTTCGTGACGCAGTCGGCAAAAGCCAAGGTCGCACAAACTCAGCTGGATGCCCTGAATTCACAGCTGGACGCACTGACATCGCTGACGCCGGACCAGATCGCCGCCATGACCCCCGAGGAGCAGGCGGCCCTGCCTGGACAGATATCGGCTCTGCAGGACCAGATCGCCGCCCAGCAGGAAGTGGTCGACGCGGCGGCGGTCGGTACCGACCCGGCCACGCTCGATGCGGCGTTGACCGATATGGCCAACAAGCCCGTCGACGCCGAGGTCACCGCTTGGGCCCAAGGCGTCCTTGCCGGCAAGATCGACGAGACGGCCGCTGCCATGCAACCGACGCCGTAGCATCGCCAGCGACAACGGGGCAGCCGGCCTCACACGCGTTTGCGGCCAATCGCTTCGTGGCCGATGCCTTGTCCGATCACCTTAAGCTGCGGCGGCTGCCGGCATCTATGCCGGTGGTCGCCAATGTCTTTCGGCTGCGGCAATCGCTGCGCGAACATCTGAAAGCACTCGACCAGCTCGAAAGCCGGCAGTATTAGGTTACTGCCGATCTGCTTCGCGTCCATCTGCGGCTCTCGCAAACTGCGACCGCAAGCGGCCGGCCGCGGCGCTCCCGCGCCGTTCGGCATGATCAGCCGGCCGGAATGAAGAGGAAATAATTGACGCGTAAAGCCAGCCCGACCATCGCGCTGTTCCCCGAAGCAGGCTTCGGCGCGGCGCTGAATTGCGTCGGCATCGCGCGGGCCGTGCGGGGCCCCGCCTTCATCTTCCATGCCGGCCTTTCCGGCGTCTTTGCCGACAAGCTGCCGGCGCGCTTCATCGTCAATGTCGGCGGCCAGCGCGACGCTTACCGAGCGGTGCCCGACAATGTCTATCTCGGCGCCTGGTTTCCGCAGTCCTCGGCGGTGGCGAAGTTGGATTTGTTCATCCACCACGGCGGCAACACCGGCTTTTGCGAGGCGCTGCGCTTCTGTGTGGCGTCGCTGATCATGCCCTATTGCCGGGACGGCCACGACAATGCACCTCGCGCCGAAGAGACCGGCACCGGCGACCATATCGGCCGTGACGGCTGGACCGAAGGAGGATTGGAGAGAGCCATTCCCGGCCTGCTGGCCGACGACGCCATGCGCGCCCGCCTCAAGGGAAATGCAGCCAGATGGCGCTGACACCCAGAACGTGGCCGCGCAAGCCATACTCTCTCTAATACGGACTTGAACGAAATGCTTGAGAAGAACACGAATACCGCGCCCTTCAGCGATCCCAAGGCATGGTTGGCGCAGCACGGCATCAACGAGGTCGAATGCCTGGTGCCCGACATGAACGGCGTGCTGCGCGGCAAGGCGCTGCCGACGGCAAAATTCCTCACGGCGCTGGAAGACCGCGCGCTTTATCTGCCGAGCAGCGCCTTCCTGGTCAGCATAGACGGGCGCTATTCCGGTTCCATCGACGAGGGTTTTGCGTATTCGGACCCCGACATGCGCATGGTGCCCGATGTCTCGACGCTTTGCCTGGCGCCGGGCGCCGGCGCTGGCAAGGCCTACGTCTTCGCCGACGCCTTCCACATGGACGGCCGGCCATGGATGGCCTCGCCGCGCCATGTTCTGCGCGCCGTGCTCGATCTCTACCGGCAGCGCGGCTGGCGGGCGGTAGTGGCGCCGGAGCTCGAATTCTACCTGACCGCGCCCAATCCCGATCCCGACAAGCCGCTGACCGCGCCGACCGGCGGCAATGGCCGCGCCGAGGCCGTGCAGCATCCCTATGACATGGCGGCGCTCGAGGAATATGAACCGGTGGTCCGGCGCGTCTATGACTATGCGGAGGCGGCCGGACTGCCGCTCGACACGCTGATTCATGAATCGGGACCGGGGCAGTTGGAGATCAACTTCCTGCATGGCGACGCGCTGCCGCTGGCCGACAAGGTGCTGCTGTTCAAGCGGCTGACGCGCCAGGCCGCCCAGCAAGACGGCATGCACGCCACCTTCATGGCCAAGCCGATTGCCGCACAGGCCGGCAGCTCGATGCATCTGCACATGTCCGTCATCGACGAGGCCGGCAACACGTTGTTTGCCGGCAGCGATGATGCCGATACCGCGATGTTCGGTTATTTCATCGGCGGCCTGCAAAAATACATTCCCGAAATCATGCCGCTGTTCGCGCCCAACGTGAATTCGTTCCGACGCGTTAGACCAAACCACAGCGCGCCGGCCAACATCGAATGGTCGCATGACAACCGTTCCTGCGGCCTGCGCGTGCCGGCCGGCGGGCGCGCCGCGCGGCGGGTGGAGAACCGGCTGCCGGGTGCCGATTGCAATCCGTATCTGGCGATCGCCGGCTCGCTTCTGGCCGGCTATCTGGGCGTCGAACAGAAGCTGGCGCGCTCGGCGGAAGCATCCGGAAATGCCTACAAGATCAAGAGCACGCTGCCGAAAACGATGGAGGAGGCGCTGGATCGTTTCGAGGCCTGTGAACCGGTGCGCAAACTGCTCGGCGAGGACTTCTTCCAGACCTATCTGCGCGTGAAAAGCGTCGAGCTCGACCTGTTCCAGAGCGTGGTGACGAGCTGGGAACGCGACCACCTGCTGCTGAAGGTGTGATCATGGCATCTTCAACGGGTTTCAATTCCGGTCTCGACATCGGCAAGTCCTACTATGTCGCCACCGCCAATCCGGCGCCGGACCATCCGGCACTTATCGGCGATGTCGAGGCCGACCTGGTGGTCGTCGGCGGCGGCTGCACCGGTCTGTCGGCCGCTCTTCACGCCGCCGAACGCGGCTTGAAGGTGGTGCTGCTGGAAGGCGGCAAGATTGGCTGGGGCGCTTCGGGCCGCAATGGCGGCCAGATGATCCCCGGCCTGCGCAAGGGCGCCAAGGGCCTGATCAAGCTTTATGGGCCTGAACGGGCAAAGGCGCTGTTCGATCTCGCCTTCGAGGCGCGCAGCCTGGTGCTCGACATTATCGAGCGCCATACGATCGACTGCGATCTCAGGCTGACCGGCCATCTGGTCGGCGCGGTCAACGGCTCCGATCTCAGGGATTTGGAGGAAGAGGCGAAATGCCTCGAGAGCGTGATGAAATTCCGCGACCTCGAGATCCTGTCGGCGGCGCAGGCCCGGGCCAAGGTCGACACGCCCTATCACGGCGCGATGTACGAGCCGCTCGGCGGCCACATGCATCCCTTGAATTACACGCTCGGGCTTGCCCGCGCTGCCAGCGCGGCCGGCGTCGTCATCCACGAGAATTCGGTGGCCGTGCAGCTTGAGCGCGAGCCTTCGATCCGGGTCTCGACGTCAAAAGGATCGGTGCGCGCAAAGCATGTCGTGCTGGCTGGCGACGCGCTGCTCAATGGGCTGGAGCCGCGCGTCAACAGCCGCATCATGCCGGTCGGCAACTACATCGTCGCCACCGAGCCGCTGGAGGGCTCCCGCAACGTCATTCCTGCCAATGTCGCGGTGTCCGACACGCGCTTCGTCGTCAACTATTACCGCATGTCGGCCGACGGTCGCCTGCTGTTCGGCGGCGGCGAGCGCTACACGCCGTCGCCGCCGGCCGATATTGCCGGTTTCGTGCGGCCGCACATGGAAGGCACCTTTCCGCAGCTCAAGGGCTGCCGGATCGACCATGCCTGGGGTGGGCTGGTGTCGGTGACGACGTCGCGACTGCCGCATGTCGGGCACTATGGCGAGGTCTATTACGCGCACGGCTATTCCGGCAAGGGCGCCATCCTGTCGACGCTGTCGGGCAAGCTGCTCGCCGAAGCCATCACCGGCGACGCCTCGCGGCTGGACCTGTTCTCGACGCTGACCCCGATGCCCTTCCCCGGAGGCACGGCGCTGCGCGGGCCGCTCTATGTGCTGGGAATGCTGTGGTATGCGATGAGGGATCGGATGAAGCATTGAGCTCGCGGCCAACCGGCTGATCGTGGCGCTGCATCCAAGCGTGATTCGCCAGCAGGGCAGGAGAGCTGTGGCTGGGTGGTTAAGTTCGCGCAGGCGCTTGACGAAATGCCGGCGCCAAGCGAACCGAGCTACGACATTGCGCGACCTGCACGCGTCGCACCAAGGCGGCGCATGAGGGAAACGGGAGAGCTGACTGACATGGCCGAAGCCTATATCTGCGACTATATCCGCACGCCGATCGGCCGCTTTGGCGGCTCGCTGTCCTCGGTACGCGCCGACGACCTCGGCGCCATTCCGCTGAAGGCACTGATCGAGCGCAATGCCGGCGTCGACTGGCAGGCGGTCGACGACGTTGTCTACGGTTGCGCCAACCAGGCCGGCGAGGACAACCGCAACGTGGCGCGCATGGCGCTGCTGCTGGCCGGCCTGCCGAAGGAAATCCCCGGCTCGACCGTCAACCGCCTGTGCGGCTCGGGCATGGATGCGCTGACCATCGCCGCCCGTGCAATCAAGGCCGGCGAGGCCGAGCTGATGATCGCGGGCGGCGTCGAATCGATGAGCCGGGCGCCCTTCGTCATGCCCAAGGCCGAGACGGCGTTTTCACGCAATGCCGAGATCTACGACACCACGATCGGCTGGCGCTTCGTCAACCCGCTGATAAAGAGTCAGTATGGCGTCGATTCCATGCCGGAGACGGGCGAAAATGTCGCCGAGGATTTTTCGGTTTCCCGCGCGGACCAGGACGCTTTCGCGGTGCGCAGCCAGGACAAGGCCGTCGCCGCGCAGTCCAATGGCCGGCTGGCCAAGGAAATAACCGCGGTGACCATTCCGCAGCGCAAGGGCGATCCGGTTGTCGTCTCGAAGGACGAGCACCCCCGCGCTGGCACCACGATAGAGGCCTTGGCCAAGCTGCCGACGCCGTTCCGGCAAGGCGGCACGGTGACCGCCGGCAATGCCTCGGGCGTCAATGACGGGGCGGCGGCGCTGATCGTCGCTTCGGAAGCGGCGGCCAGGAAATACGGCCTGACGCCGATCGCCCGCATCCTCGGCGGGGCCGCCGTCGGCGTCGCCCCGCGCATCATGGGCATCGGCCCGGCGACGGCGACGCAAAAACTGTGCACACGGCTTGGCCTGACGCCAAAACAGTTCGATGTCATCGAGCTCAACGAAGCCTTCGCCTCGCAAGGCATCGCAGTGCTGCGCCAGCTCGGCATCGCGGTGGATGCGCCGCACGTCAACCCGAATGGCGGCGCCATAGCGCTCGGCCACCCCTTGGGCATGTCGGGCGCGCGCATCTCCGGCACGGCGGCGCTGGAGCTGCGCGAACGCGGCGGCCGCTATGCGCTGGCGACCATGTGCATCGGCGTCGGCCAAGGCATCGCCATCGTGCTCGAACGGGTCTGAACAACCGCTCTCCCGGCTAGTCCAGGAGAGTGGATATGATCGATCTGCCAAATTTGACCATGTGGACAAAAGTCCGGACCCGTTCCATAGTTCCTCGTCTGATTTTTAGAACGGCCGGCTCGACACGGCTGTCGAACAGAGGGGACTGCAATGGAAAACCGGAAGAACAAATCTCATTCAACGCGCGAAGGCCTTTCGCGGCGCAACGTGCTGGAACTGGGCGCGCTTGGCCTGGCCGCGGCGATGCTGCCGGGCGCCGCCTTCGCCAAGGACAAGAAGCTGAAAGTAGCGGCGATCTTCGCCACGCCCATCGAGGAGCCGTGGGACAACCAGATCCATGTCGCTTTGCAGAAGGCCGAGAAGGAACTCGGCATCGAGTATAAATGGTCGGAGAAGGTGCAGACCGCCGACTTCAGCCGCGTCATGCGCGAATATGCACAGGGCGGCTATGAACTGGTGCTGGGCGATGCCTTCGCCGCCGAGCGTGAATCGCGCCGCACCGCCAAGCAGTTCCCGAAGACTGCCTGGCTGTTCGGCTCCGGCGCCGGGCCGGCGGAGCCCAATTTCGGCGTCTTCGACAATTGGATCCACGAGCCCGCCTATCTCTCCGGCATGATCGCCGGCAAGATGTCGAAGTCGGGCACGGTCGGCGCCGTCGCGGCGATGGGCATTCCGGAAGTGAACCGGCTGGTCAACGCCTTCTTCGCCGGCGCCAAGGAGGTCAATCCGAACATCAAGAAGAAGGTCGCCTTCATCGGTTCCTTCTTTGATCCGCCCAAGGCCAAGGAAGCGGCGGTGGCGCAGATCGACGCCGGCGTCGACGTCATCTATGCCGAGCGTTTCGGGGTCATCGAAGCGGCGGTGGAGAAAAAGATCTACGCCATCTCCAACATGTCCGACCAGTCGAGCCTTGGCCCCGACACCGTCATTACCGGCCCGGTCTGGGATATGTATCCCACCGTCGAACAAGCCATAAAACTGGTCAAGGCCGGCGTCTTCACGGCGCAGGACTATGGCGATTTCTCGCGCATGGCCAAGGGCGGTTCTCACCTGGCGCCTTACCATAAGTTCGACAAGACGCTGCCGGCCGAGGTCAAGGACATGGTCGAGAAGAAGAAGGCCGAAATCCTCGAAGGCAATTTCCGCGTCGACGTGGACGAGAACACACCGGTTTCGGATTGAGTTCCTTAACCCTCCCCATTGTGGGGAGGGTCGATCCGCGAAGCGGAGCGGGTTGGGGTCGGCGCCGCACCCCACCCCGTCTTACGATCTTCGCTTCGCTGCGATCGCAAGCCGAACCCTCCCCACAAGGGGGAGGGTGAAGCAGAGCCATCTCCGCAGGAGCGCCCTTGCCCGCCCCCCTCATCGAAATGCGTGGCATCACCAAGAGTTTCGGCGCCGTCAAGGCGAACGAAGCCGTCGACCTCAGCGTGGCGCCCGGCGAGATCCTCGGCTTGCTGGGCGAGAACGGCGCCGGCAAGACGACGCTGATGAACGTGCTGTTCGGCGCCTATGCGCCCGACGCCGGCGAGATCCTCATCCAGGGCCGGAAGGTGCGGATCACCAGTTCGGCCGATGCGCTGGCCGCCGGCATCGGCATGGTGCACCAGCATTTTCACCTGGCGCCACGGCTCACGGTACTGGAAAACCTGCTTATCGGCATACCGGGCAAATCCGGGCGGATCGACCGCGCCGGCGGACTGGCGCGGTTGGTTGAAATCAGCCGCCAGCACGGGCTGACACTCGATCCCAGCCTGCCGGTCTCGGCGCTGTCTGTCGGAGAGCAGCAACGTCTCGAGATCGTCAAGGCGCTGTTTCGCGGCGCAAAACTGCTGATTCTCGACGAGCCGACCGCGGTGCTTGCGCCGAGCGAAGTCGACGGGCTGTTTTCGGCCTTGCGGTCGATGGCGGCGCAGGGTCTGGGCATCATCTTCATCTCGCACAAGCTCAACGAGGTGCGCGCGCTCACCCATCGCTGCACGGTGCTGCGGCATGGCCGCGTCGCCGGCCGCGTCGACGATCCGGCCAACACCACATCGGCGGAAATGGCGCGACTGATGTGCGGCCACGAGATCGTGCCGCCGGCCAAGGGGCCGTCGACGCCGGGGGCAGCGGTGCTCACTCTCGACGGCATTTCCACCTCGAGCCATTCGGGCACGCCGCTGCGCGATGTGTCGCTTTCCGTGCGCGCCGGCGAGATCCTCGGCATTGCCGGTGTCTCCGGCAATGGCCAGCGGGCACTGGCGGAGGTGATCTCGGGTGTGCGAGCCCCGGATGCCGGTCTGATGACGATTGCGGGGCAGAAAGTGTCTCGCTTCTCGCCGCGCGAGGTGCAGGCGCTGGGCCTTGGCCGCATCCCGGAAGATCGCATGACGACGGGACTGGTCACCAACTTGCCGCTCGCCGATTCCATGGTGCTGCCGCGCATTGGCACCGCCGCTTTCAGCAGCAAGGGCCTGCTCAAGCCGGATGCGATCCGCGCCTTCGCCGAGGCGCAGATCAAGGCCTATGATATCAGATGCCCCGGGCCGATGACGCGCGCCGGCGCCCTGTCCGGCGGCAATCTGCAGAAGGCGCTTTTGGCGCGCGAGCTCGCCTTCGATCCGAAGGTGCTTGTCGTTTCGCAGCCGACGCGCGGCCTCGACATCGGAGCCGCGCGCTTCATCCATGAAAAATTCCTCGACATGCGCGCCAAGGGCTGCGGCATCATCGTCATCGGCGAGGATCTGGAAGAGTTGCTCGTGCTCTGCGACCGCATCGCGGTGATGTATGAGGGCCGCATCGCCGGCACGCTTCCCAGCGCCGATGCGACGATCGCACGGCTGGGGCTGCTGATGACCGGAGCGGAGGGCCATAGCTGATGTTTCGCCTCGAAGTCCGCAGCTCGACGCCCGCCTGGTTCAACCTGGCTCTGCCGTTGCTGGCGATCGGTGCCGCGCTTGTGCTGTGCAGCGGCCTGATCGCGCTGGCCGGCGCCGGCGTGCTCGAATCCTACGGCGTTATGTTCACGGCGTCGCTCGGCGACAGCTATGCGATCACCGAAACGCTGGTGCGCGCCGCGCCCATGATCTTCACCGGGCTGGCGGTGGCTGTCGCCTTCCGCGCCAAATTCTGGAACATCGGCGCCGAAGGGCAACTGCTTGCCGGCGCGGTGGCGAGCTGCTTCGTCGGCGCGATCCCGATGCCGGGACCGCTCGCCATGCTTTTGATGGCAGTGGCAGGCGCCGCGGCCGGTGCAGCCGTCGCGCTCGTGCCGGCAACGCTGCGGGTGAAATTCAAGGTCGACGACGTCGTCAGTTCGCTGCTGCTCAATTCGGTCATCTATTACGCGCTGATGGCGCTGATCGAAGGGCCATGGAAGGATAGTTTCAGTGGCTATCCGATCTCGCCTCCGATTGAGGATTCGGCCAATTTTCCGGTGCTGATCGAGGGCACGCGGCTGCATCTCGGCGTCATCGTGGCGCTTATCGCGGCACCGCTGATCTGGTTCCTGATCGTGCGCACCACGCTCGGCTTCCAGATCCGGGTCACCGGCGAAAATCCGGAAGCGGCCAGATATGGCGGCATCAATGTCCAGCGGGTGCTGCTCTCGACGGCGTTGCTGTCCGGGGCGCTAGCCGGGCTCGCCGGCGTCGGCGAGGTTGGCGGCGTGCATTTTCAGGTGATGAGCGACATCTCGCCGGGCTACGGGTATTCCGGCATCGTCGTTGCAATGCTGGCGCGGCTCAACCCGCTCGGCGTGGTGCCGGCGGCAATCTTCCTGGCTGCCGTGATGACCGGCGCCGAGGCGATGTCGCGCGCGACCGGCGTGCCGGCCTTCCTCAGCGATGTCATCCAGGGCACGGCACTGCTTGCCATGCTGGTGGCGCTGCTGTTCACCGCCTATCGCATCCGCCGCGTCGGAGCCTCCCGATGAGCGCGGTGTTCGAACAGATCTTCCAGGTCGGCTTCTTGGCCGCCATCATCCGCATCGCCACGCCCTTGGCTTTCGCCACGCTTGGCGAAATGTTCTCCGAGCGCGCCGGCGTGCTCAATCTCGGCATCGAAGGCATCATGCTGTTGTCGGCAATGGCCGGCTTCACCGCCGCCAGCCTCAGCGGTAACCTATGGCTGGGCGTCCTGGCGGCGGTGCTGACCGGCATGCTGATGGGGGCGCTGCATGCGCTGTTCACGGTGGCGCTGGGCTTAAGCCAGCATGTCTGCGGCATCGGCGTGACGCTGCTTGCGTCGGGCCTGGCCTATTTCCTCTACCGGCTGATCTTCGGCCAGCAATCGGTGCCGCCGAGCATCAAGGGTTTTCAGACGCTGCCGATCCCGGTCCTCTCCGACATTCCCGTGCTTGGGCCGGCGGTGTTCAACCAGTTCGCGCTGGTCTACATGGCGATCCTGGCCATCCCTATCGCCGCCTTCGTGCTCTACCGCACGCCATGGGGGCTGTCGGTGCGCATGGTCGGCGAAAACCCGCGCGCCGCCGACTCCGCCGGCGTCAGCGTCATTGTCACCCGCTTCCAGGCGGTCATTCTCGGCGGGGCGCTGATGGGGCTGGCCGGCGCCTTTCTGTCGATGGCGCAGTTCAACGCCTTCACCTTCGGCGTCGTCTCGGGGCGCGGCTGGGTGGCGATCGCCCTGGTCGTGTTCGGCCGCTGGGACCCGTGGCGCTCGGCGGGCGCCGCGCTGCTATTCGCCTTTGTCGATGCCTTGCAGTTGCGCATGCAGGCGAGTGGTCTCGGGCATATTCCCTACGAGGCGTTCCTGATGCTGCCTTTCATCTTCACCATCGTCGCCATGGCGGTGATGTCGCGCAACGCGGTGGCGCCGTCGGCGCTGCTGAAGCCGTTTCGACGGGAAGAACGATAGACGAGTAGGGCTTGGGACGAAGACCCTGGACCTTTGGGACACCTCACATCGCGGTAAAACCATTGTCGACGAACAGATGGGCCCCGTTGACGAAGCTCGATTCGTCGCTGGCGAGGTACAGCGCCGCCTTTGCCACCTCTTCCGGTTCGCCGATCCGCCCCTGCTGCGCAGCCAGCGCCGCGTCGGAGACATCGACGCCGAGCTTACCCAGATCGGCGACCTCGCGCAGCCCATGCGGTGTGCGGATGAAGCCGGGGCAGACGGCGTTGCAGCGGATGTTGCGGTCGCGGAATTCCACGGCGATGGCGCGCGCGAACATGTGACAGGCGCCCTTGGTGGTGTCATAGAGCACTTCGTTCGGCGTCGCCGCCACCGCCGAGATCGACGAGGTGCAGACGATCGAGCCGCCGCCGGCCGCGATCATGCCGGGCAGCACGGCGCGGGTCATCAGGAACATCGAGCGCACGTTGACGGCATGCAGCCAGTCCCATTCCTGCACGCTGGTCTCCAGGAACGGCTTTATCACGATGGTGCCGGCATGATTGAACAGGACGGTAACCGCGCCGAACTTCTCGGCCGCGCCCTTCACGGCCGCCTCGACCTGCGCCTCGTCGGAAACGTCGGCGACAAAATGCTCCGCGATTTGGCCGCGCGCCCGGATCGCCGCGGCGGTGGCTGCCGCCGCTTCGCCATTGCGGTCGATGATCGCCACCTTTGCGCCTTCCGCCGCGAACAGTTCCGAGGCCGCCCCGCCCATTCCCGTCGCGCCGCCCGAAACGATGGCGACCTTGCCGGCCAGTCTTGCTCCCATTTCCTTGCTCCTCCCAAATGTCCTTTGGACGATCTCGCATTGTCGCTCTGCCGCGATGCTATCCTGCCCGCGCGGGGCGGCCAATGCACGAATGGATCGGCAAGTGAAGTGCCGTCGAGCGCCGGAAGTGAAACCGATGCTGCCATGTCCGTCGATCACGCCGATGCCGCTCTGCAGCAACTCAGCGCCAGTTCTCACGGCGCTGTTAGAAAAAAATTCTGCGCATGGCCGAAAAATAGCAATCGACAAAGTCTACAACTTTTATAGATTAACCGGCGAGACGGAGGTCGACATGTCCTATATGCAGAACACCGAGACCCGCAGCAGCGGCCAGAGGCTGGCCAATGCCCAGAGCTTCCGCCCGGCCTATGCCGGTGCTTTCGCCTATGTCGTCTTTGCCCTTGCGTTCGTGTTCACCGGGGCTGTTGTTCTGGGCCTCATTCCCTGAGCCGTGGTCCGGCCAGGCTGACGACCCACCGCCTTCAGGCAATCGGAGTTGAATGAACCGGATCGCGGTGCGCCTTCGCGTGCGCCATTGATTCGTATTTGACCGCATCCGTGATTCCAGAGATGGAGGAGATGGCAATGCCGATCGAATTCACGCATGTGCCCGGCAAGACCTATCCTGCCGATAGCGCAGTTTCCTTTTTCTACGACTTTGCCGAGACGGCGACCAGGCTGGCGCTGATCGAGGATGGCGGTTTCCGCAACCTCGTCGTCGACGATCCGGCCGGCCTGCTGACCAATATGGATCTTGCCGCCCAGGTGCTGGACCGCAGCTCGTCGCTGGAAGTGGTCCTCACCCATTGGGCCGGCGTGGTCGAACCGACCGTGGCGGCGCGGCAGCTTGCCTCGATCGACGCCCGCAGCGGCGGCCGCCTGGCGCTCAGGATGATCAGCGAGCCGTTAAGCGACGACGATGCCGAAGCGCGTCCGGTCGGACACGGTGTCCTCTGGCAGCGCATCGACGAATATCTGGTTCTGTTGAAGCGGCTATGGTCGAACGAGCGGCCTTTCGACCACGAAGGCGCGTTCTACAGCATCAAGGGCGGCTATGTTCCGCGCAAGGGGCCTCATGGTGCCGACCTCGTCATCCGCATGGGCGGGCAGTCCGGCACGGCACTGAAAATGGCCGGCCGGCATGCCGACGTCTTCGAACTGGCGCCCGGTTCGATCGACGATGTCAGGCAGTTGATGGAGCGTGTGCGCGGCGCCGCCGCCGAACATGGCCGGGCCGCCAGACTACGCTTCGCCCTTCCGGTCCGCATCCACCGGGGAATTTCCTCGGCAGGGCACAAGGCGGTCGATGTCTCCGGTCCGCCGGCCCAGGCCGCCCTGTCGCTGCTTGCTTACGCGGCTCTCGGCATCGATGAATTCATGATCGTCGGTGTCGACACGCCGCGCGAGATCGCGACAGTCGGCCGCGAGACGATCGCGCTGCTGCGCAATTCGCTGGCGCGGCGTGAAAGCGGCGAGTTCCAGCATGGGGCTTTCGCGCAGCGCACGGGACTGGAAACACGGGCAACGGGCTGAACTGCGGAGAAATTTCCTTTCCAACCGCTCTGGCCTGCCGGAGGGTGCTATCCTGCCGTGTCTATGACGTGCGAGGCTGCTCTGCGGTACCTAATCCTTTAACGCGCCTTGTTACCCAGCCGTGACAGGCCTTCAATGACTGCACCAGAATCCGCCAGCACGCCGAAGACGCCGTCTTCGACCGTCACCATGTGAAGGGCCGCCTCATGCGCCCGTCTGTCGCCGCTGGCGCAGGCGTCGGAGATCGTCAAGCACTGGAAGTTGCGATCGCAGGCTTCGCGCAGCGTCGTGTGCACGCAGACATCCGTCGTGCATCCGCAAAACAGAAGATGCGTGATGCCTCGCGCGCGCAGCACGAGCTCGAAATCCGTATAGGTGAAGGCGCCGTTGCAGGTCTTGTCGACGATGATGTCCCGCGGCGCGACGTCGATCTCCGGAACGATCTGAAAACCCGGACCCGAACGAAGCAGGATTTCGGTGCCGTCGAGGCCGGCCCGCCTGCGGCGCCATTTCTCGTAAGGCGTCATGTCGGCCATGTCGGCCCGGTAGCCCTGCCTTGTATGGACGATGCTGACGCCCGCCTCGCGGGCAGCGGCGATCAGCCGGCTCACCGCGGGCAGGATCGCTCTCAACGGCGACGGATCATATCCCTTCCTGGCGAAGTAGCCCGTCGTCGACAGGAAATCCTGCTGCAGGTCGATCACGACCAGCGCGGTGTTCTCGGCCACCAGCCTGCCGTCGTAGGGAAAATCGAAGGGTGTCGCCTTGATCATGCGCGGTTTCCTGTTTCAACGAAGACCTTAGAGCGGTTCATCGCTTCACGGAAACGCTTCCTTGCCTGAAATTCGAAGCGGCGTCAGGCGTCACGATGTTTTGTTGATGCAAAAACTCAACTTCATTGTTGACTAGTAAAGTCATGTTTCATAGTCAACCGGGCACGGCTGCCGAAAACCGGATTGATGACATGCCCGCAGCCGTACTGGAGACGGACCTTGACCGGAATTGACACCCAGACTGCTTTCCACATCGACGCGGTGCGCTTTGCCGTGGGCGAGCGGACGCTGCTCGGTCCGGTTTCGCTCGAATTGCAGTGCGCGCGCGTCTACGGGCTGATCGGCCACAACGGGTCCGGCAAGTCGACGCTGGTCAAGCTTTTGGCGCGCCAGCAGCCGGCAAGCTCTGGCGCCATCACCTTCGCCAGGCGGCCTTTGGCCCAGTGGGGTGCGCGCGAACTGGCGCGGGCGCTTGCCTATCTGCCGCAGACGACGCCGGCGGCGACCGGCTTGACCGTGCGCGAGCTGGCGGCGCTCGGACGTTATCCCTGGCATGGCGCGCTCGGCCGCTTCGGCCAGGACGACAGACGGCATGTCGAGGAGGCGCTGGCCCTGACCGACATGGCCGGCTTTGCCGACCGGCTGGTCGACGAGCTGTCGGGCGGCGAGCGCCAGCGCGCCTGGCTCGCCATGCTGGTGGCGCAGGATGCCGGCGTCATGCTGCTCGATGAGCCTATCTCGGCGCTCGATATCGCCCATCAGGTCGAGGTGCTTGGGTTGGTCAGGGATCTCAGCCGCAAGCGCGACCTTTGCGTCGTCGTGGTGCTGCACGATCCCAACATGGCGGCGCGCTATTGCGACGAGCTGATTGCCCTGAAGGACGGCAGGCTGCTGACGCGCGGCACGCCCGGCGAAATCATGCAAGGCGATGTGCTCAAGGGCATTTTCGGAGTGGAGATGGGCGTGTTCGCGCACCCCGTCACAGGCCAGCCCGTCGGCTACGTCCAGTGACGCTTCAGCGCCACGGCGGGGAAGACTGGCGGCTGTGAGAACGAGGAAGAAGACGATGTCGAGAACCGGTTTGGTCGCAGCGCTGTTTGCATCCGCCATGCTGGCGGCCGCCAGCGCGCCGGCGCAGGAGCAGCCGGCAAGCGGCACGCCCGCTACCATTACGGCGCCAGCACCATCGCCGGCCGCGCCCGCCGCTCCCGTGGGAGCCCTAGCGCCTGCACAGCCGCAAGCCGGGGCCGGTACGGCGGCCGAGCCCTCGCCGGCGCTGAGCTTGCCGCATGATCTGTCGCCATGGGGCATGTTCATGGCTGCCGACATCATCGTCAAGGCGGTGATGATCGGGCTGGCCTTCGCCTCGCTCGTCACCTGGACGATATGGCTGGCCAAGTCGCTGGAAGTGCTTGCCGGCAAGCTTGGCGCTCGTCGCGCCGCGCGGGCCATCGGCAATGCCGCGACGCTGAAGCAGGCGAGCCGCGCGCTCGGCCGCAACGGCGGCACCGGCGCCCTGCTGGTGCGGGCGGCGGAGGAAGAAGCGGCACTTTCGGCCGGCGCGCTCGACCATGCCGGCGGCGACGGGCTGAAGGAACGGGTCGCCTCGCGCCTGACACGCATCGAGGCGGCGGCGGCGCGACGCATGTCGCGCGGCACCGGCCTGCTGGCGACGATCGGCTCGACCGCGCCTTTCGTCGGTCTGTTCGGCACGGTATGGGGCATCATGAACGCCTTCATCGGCATTTCGCAGGCGCAGACCACCAATCTGGCGGTGGTGGCGCCGGGCATTGCCGAAGCCCTTCTCGCCACCGCAATGGGGCTCGTCGCCGCGATACCGGCCGTCGTCATCTACAACGTCTTTGCGCGCTCGATAGCCGGCTACCGGCAGATCCTCGCCGACGCCTCGGCTAGCGTCGAGCGGCTGGTCAGCCGCGACCTCGATTTCCGCACGGTGGCGCCGGCAACGGCGCTGGCGGCGCAGTAGCGGGGCAAGACCATGGGCAGCCGCATCCGTCAAGCCATGGACGACGATCTCGAGGAAAGCCACGAGATCAATGTCACGCCCTTCATCGACGTCATCCTGGTGCTGCTGATCATCTTCATGGTCGCAGCACCCCTGGCGACGGTTGATGTCAATGTCGACCTGCCGGGCTCGACCGCGACGCCGGCGCCGCGGCCGGAGACGCCGCTGTTCCTGACGTTGAAGGATGATCTCTCGCTGGCGATCGGCAATGACACCGTGCCGCGCCAGGTTTTCGCCGCCACGCTGGACGGCAGGACCAAAGGCGACAAGCAGACGCGCATCTTCCTTCGCGCCGACAAGGCGGTTGCCTATGGCGACCTTATGGAGGCAATGAACCTGCTGCGCGGCGCCGGCTATCTGAAGATCGCCCTGGTCGGCCTGGAGGCTGCGCCCGCCGGCGGTGCTCCCGCAGCGGATCCAGGCGGAGCCGCTGGTCCATGACCGGGCAAGCGGCCGCCTCGCCCACGGTGGAGCTGTCGCGCCTCGGCTGGCGCGACCTCGGCCTGTGGGCGGTTGCGGCCGCGCTGGTGCTTTGGGCGCATGTTGCGGTCGCCTATGCGGTACAGAGCTTCACTCCGGTCGACCCGGCGGATGGCGGGGCGCCGCCGGCGCTGGCCATCGAGATGGCGCCGATGGTCGCGACGCCGGCCGTGCCCGAACAAGCCGCGATGTTGGACGCCGCTGTGCCCGACCAGGCCGAGCCGGTCGAGGACACCGAAAAGGCCGCCGAAGCCGAGCCCGAGAAAATGGCCGAGCAAGCGGAGCCCGTTGCCGAGCCGGATGCAACGCCGCCTGACACGACCGAACCGACTGAAACGACGCGGGCTGAGCCGGCCGACCAACCCCCGCTTGAAGAGATCGTCCCTGACATGGTCGAGACGGTCGCGCCTGACGTCGTCGTGCCGCTGCCGCAGCCGAAGCCGGTCGAGACGCCCACGGAAAAGAAACCCGTCCAGGCCAAGGTGAAAAAGCCGGTCGAGAAGCCCAAGCCGAAAAAGGATAAGGCGCCGCCGAAGACGATAACCGCCGCGAGCGCGGAAGCAAAGCCCGCCCCCAGGACAGCGGCGCCGAAATCGGCGTCCGGGGCGTCCGGCGTCAGCCCGGCCAAGTGGGAATCGCGGCTGCTGTCATGGATCAAGCGGCATACGCGCTATCCGAGCGCCGCGAAATCGCGACGCTCGCAAGGCAATGCGAACGTCACCTTCACGGTGGACGCCTCAGGCCGGGTGACGTCGGCGCGCGTCGTCCGCTCCTCGGGCGATCCCGACCTCGACCGCGCCGCGCTCGCCGTGCTGCAGGGCGCCACCGTGCCGCCGCCGCCGCCGGAGCTGGGTTCGCGCGTCAGCCGCACGGCGCCATTCGTATTCAGCCTTCGGAATTGACGCATGCCGCCCAAGACTGAACCCGGTTCGGGAGAAACGACGTCCACGGATCAAAGCAAGGTCGAACGGTCGGCCTACCGATAGCTCATCGACAGACACAGGGCCTCGACCTGCTCGAGGTAGAAGCGGCATCTCATGCGCAGGATCCTGAGGTTCGGATCGCCGGCGCCGTTGATCTCGATGGTCTGCATCATGAAGTCGAAATGGGCATGGAAGGCATCCACCGCGCCCCAGAGACTGTCGGCGTGCCAGGTGTCGGCTATCGCCGTGGAAACCAGTTGGCGCGCTTGAAGGCGCGCCGCATCCGGCGATGCCGGCCGGCTGGCGATCAGGGCATGGAGGCGGCTGAAGACACTTTCACCGGCATCGGCGCTTTTGATGGCTGCGATCATGTTCATTTGTGGGTTCCCCTCAGGTCGTCGTGCATAAAGGCCGGTTCGGCGGGCTGCGGGCGATCATTGCAGCGATCGCGGCGACATCGGCCGGCCGGCCTTGGATGATGTTGCCTCTGCGCCCGCGTGTTCCAACCAAACCAATAGGCCATCTCGATGCGGTCAAGCCGACGGCGGCCTTCCTCAAGGACGGCAGCAGGCCTTGCCGCGCACGTCCCGGGGCACGCCATTGCGCACCGAGATGATGGCCGGATCTGGCTATGCTCTCCTCGGCTGGACGCGATTGTCTTTCGCCTGCGTCCTGGGGTGCATCGAATTGCCGCTGAGCTGCGGATGCCTCGCCGGCCGGGCGCCGCGAAGGACGTCGAAAGCCTCGGCATAAGCCATGCCCAGCAGATAGGACATCATGGGGAAACGGCTTGCTTCGGCCATCTGCACCAGCTCATTGGCCATCGACGCGATATATTGGAGACTGTCGATCTCGGACTGGCGTAGGGATTGGTTGGCCACTTGCTGCTCCTGTGATGTGGTGGAATTCAGGGGACCCCTCACCGGGCACTCTGAACATAATCAGTCGGCTAATTGATCGACCCCGCTGCCGGGCGCGGATCGGTTTCCGGGATAGACAGTGTCAAGGCGTAGATGGGCGCGTCGGTGAGCCGGTCGAGGCCGAGCAGGCGCTTGATCGCCGAGTGGCTGAGCGCCGCGGTCGGGCAGGCCGACAGGCCGTGCCTGGTCGCTGCAAGCATCATGTTCTGGCCGATATGGCCAGCTTCGATCAGCACGACACGATAGGCGTTGGCGTCCTCATACTTCCACATGGTGCGGTCGAGCCTTGCGCAGAGCAGGACCAGGCAGGGCATGGGGTCGGCCCATTCCTGTCCGCCGACCAGCTCGGAGATTTTCGGCAGGTGGTTCGCCGAAATCCTTTCAAGATCGTGTCCGACAGCCGAGTAGTGATAGACGCCGGGCTCCAGCCCTTCCACCGCCGGCGCGACCACATAGGCTTCGTAGGGGTTTCTCGCGCCGCCGGAAGGGGTCATGCCCAGCGGCAGGGCGCCAACGCAGTTGCTGGTCTCGCCGGTGATGCCCATGCCCGCGAACAGGCAGTCGGAAAGCTGTTTCGCGGTGATGGTGGGCGCCGCCGCCGTTCGGTTCGTGCGACGCTGCGCCATCAGGGCAATGAGTTCATTGTCGTCCAGCGCGTCCGGCAGCCGGATGGCCGCCGCGGAATTCCTGAGCACGAGGTCGGGCTGCACGGTGTGACCGGCGCGTTCGATCTGCCGTGCCTCCGCCTGTTCGATGGTCATGAACTCGCTGTCCTGGACGCAGAAATGCATCAGCGCGGTCGGAATGCCCCAGTTCCATTGTCCCGAGAATTGGCTCTCCTGTTCGGCCAGTTGCGACCCGGCGGTCACCAGTGCGGAAAAATCGAGCAATTGGGGGATGACGGCATCCAGCTCTGATCGCGACCATCCGTGGTCCCGCGCGATCTCCGCGGCGGATGCCCATTTGTCCCAGGATGCGAGAAGACCGATCACCTCGGAACTGCATTCGAAGACGCTTCTGGTCAGGAAATTGCACGCCGTGACCTTGTTGGCGTCGGGGTAGAAGACAAGCGTTTTTGCGGAGCGCATTTTCATGATGCCGAAAGCCGAATGCAGAAATGTCATTGCGAAGGCGAGGCGCCGACGAACAACCGTCGCCGGCGCCTCGGGCAGCTCAGCGCTTGTTGTAGTGCATGCCCTGCGAAAAGAAGACGGTCTGGGTGCCTGCGGCAATCGTCAGCTTCGGAGCAGTGTTCACTTTCTTCGCCATTTTCATCCCTTCCTGACCCCAATGGGATCTCTTGAAAAGATCCCCAAAAACGGGATCCACGGGCGGAAGGTAAGATCGAAAGAGTTAATGGTTTGTTAAAATGGTAGTAAAACTGCATTAATCTAAATTATCTTTCTTAGCCATAAAGTACAATAAATCGATTTTACTCACATACGGAGTAGATGACTGCCGGCATACGCTATTTCCGGATAGAGTTATTCTTATTTAGCGTAAAAAGGGAAGATTCTGACGCGATCAGTCCAGCCCGTCCCGAGCGAGGCTGACCACGAGGTGGTCGAGGCTCGGGTCGTCGAGCTTGACGACGTGCGCCATGCGGATCGCCTGCCGCGGGCCGATGGATACGTCCTGCCGCATGATGACCGACACGAAGGCCGGCCCGGCTTCCGTTAGAAGCATGGCCTTGCCAATCAGTACCGGTTCCGAGATGGGAGCCCACTGCACCGAGATCAGCGATGGTTCACCGGTCTGGCGGCGATTGACGCCGCTGAAGTAGATCCAGTTCAGGCGCGAGATCGCCACGCCGTAATGATTGCCGCGCGCCCGCGCCCATGTCGTTCCCCGGCGCTCCGACCATCCGGTAACCCTTCGGAACGTCACCAGCTCCGCGTCGCGCCGCACGAAGGTCACCGACCGCATCAACAGGTCGGGGCGGGCCGGGATCGAAAAATAGGTGAAGTAGGTGCCGCCCGCGATCGACGGGGCGGGCGGCCGGATCATTTGGTTGAACAGGCTTTCGGAAATCGGTGGCAGGCCGCGAACCGCAGGCTTCGGCGCGCCCGGTTCCCGGTACAATTCGGCTTCGTCGATGCGGAAATAGTCGCAGATCAGCTTGGCTGTCGCTTTGTTCGGAACAGTCTGTCCCTGAAGGTAGCGTTCGAACTGCGTGCGATTGATGCCCAATTCCCGGCATACCGCGCTTACCGAGGCATGCTCCTTACAGAGCCGTCTGAGATTTGCAGCGAGATACTCGCGAATTGACACGTTTTGCTTCCGCGGGCGGGTTCTTCATATCGACTTCCAAATCCGTATAGCGCCGTCAGCCGCCCCCACCGAAACGCCTTGCTACAACACACAGAAAAAACTGATTTGGTAATGTCACTCTAATGGGGTGGATTCCAAAAAAAATAGCGCGATTCCATAGCGATCACCGCCATAAGTCCAATTGACAGGCGTTTGCCCCGGAAGGCTCTCGCAATCCTTCATGATGGACGGAAAAGGGCGCCAGTGTCGTGACATTTCGCACCGTAGCCACCGACGTGGCTTCGGCTGTTGCAATGCAGCGAAGAGAAGAAAACGACTATCCCGCTGGTGGAGCTGAGGGGGATCGAACCCCTGACCTCGTCATTGCGAACGACGCGCTCTCCCAGCTGAGCTACAGCCCCGTCCAGCGGATGGCGCATTTATCGGGCACGGCAGTTTTCTGTCAAGGCGACGTTTTGCCGAGATCCTGGCGGCCGAAGCCTGCCCTTGCCGGTTTCGCGCGCAATGGCTACATGTCGGCAACAATTGGAGACCGGCATGCTCGCCCTCATTCAAACAATCGTCATGGCGCTCGACCTCTATTGGTGGGTCATCATCATCTCGGCGATCTTTTCCTGGCTCTATGCCTTCAACGTCGTCAACTCGCGCAACCAGTTTGTCGGCAGCATCGGCAATATGCTCTACCGGCTGACCGAACCGGCGCTCAGGCCGATCCGACGTTTCATGCCGGACCTTGGCGGTATCGACATCTCGCCGATCATCCTGCTGCTGATCCTGTTCTTCCTCAGGCAGTTCCTGCTCATCACCGTGGCACCGCTGGTGCTGTGAACCCGATGCTCGCATGAGTGCCCCGTTCCGCATCCGCGAGAACGGCATCGAATTGTTCGTCCGGCTGACACCGAAGTCTTCCATGGACAGGTTCGAAGGCATCGAGACATCGGCTGATGGGCGAAGCCATTTGAAGGCACGGGTCCGCGCCGTGCCCGAAAACGGCGCCGCCAATCAAGCGCTGGAGAAGCTGGCCGCCAAGACTCTTGGAGTACCGGCCTCGGCCGTTTCGGTTGTCGCCGGCGGCACGGCACGGCTCAAGACGCTGCGCGTGACGGGTGAACCCCAGGTGCTGATGCAGCGCATCGAGGCGCTCAGTGCTTCGGCCTGAAGTTCAATCGCCCAGCGGCAAACGCGGATCGTCGACCTTCAGCGTGTTCACGCTCTGCTTGATGCGGCGCAAATTCTCCAGCACCTTCGGGCCGCGCGTCTCGGCCACCGACGTGACGATCATGTCGACGATCGCCAGCAGCGCATAGCGCGACGATGTCGGCTTGTAGATGTTGCCGTCCTCGAGCGGCTGCAAATGGATGACGGTGTCGGCGGCCCTGGCCAATGCCGAGTCCGGCGCGGTGACGGCGACCGTTGTGGCGCCATATTGCTGCGCGACCTGCACCGCCTCGATGACCGACCGTGCATAGCCGGAAACCGAGAAGGCGACCAGCGTGGTGTCGGGCGTGGCCACGGCGGCGTACATGCGCTGCAATTGCCCGTCGATCTGCGCCAGCACCGGCAGGCCCAGCCTGAACAGCCGGTTCTGCATCTCGGTCGCCATCATCGAGGAAATGCCGCCGGAGCCGACGCACAGCACGTTGCCTGACGTGGCAATGCGCGCGGCGACATCGACCAGCGTCGTCATGTCGAGGTTTTCGCTGGCGCGCTGGATGGCCGATATCGCCGCCTCGGTGATGGCCGATGCGATGCGCTGCTCGCGGGCGTCGCGGCTCAGCGGCTCGGGCGACAGATACTGTCCGCCGATGGCGATCGCCTGCGCCAGGTAGAACTTGAAGTCGCGCAGGCCTTCGCAGCCGAGATTGCGGCAGAAGCGGGTCACCGTCGGCTCGCTGACGCCGACGCGCGCGGCGATCTCCGAGATCGCCGCCTTGGAGGCGAAATCGAGATCGGACAGGACCAGGCCCGCCAGCCGACGATCCGACTTGGTGCCGTCCTGCGACATCAGTTGCAACCGGGTGATGATGTCGGCCGGTGTCTTCATGCCGTTGTCTTCACGCTTGTGCTTTCATAGAGGCAGGCCCGTCGCCTTGTCGAAAAGATGGACGTTGCGCGGCTCGACCGAGACCGGCAGGCGGTCGCCCGGCTTCACCTGCATCCGGTCGCGGAAGACGACGCGCACCGTATCGCTGCCAATGGCGCCGTAGACATGCGTTTCGGAGCCCGTCGGCTCGACGACGTCCACCTTGATGGTCATGGCGTCGGCAGCTTCGCCGATGACAAAATGTTCGGGCCGGATGCCGGCCTCCACCGCGCCGCCTGTCCGCACCTCTTTGCCGGCAAGCGCAAGCTTTCCGCCGCCGGTCGATTCGAACCAGCTGTTCGTGGCCGTCGTCTTGAGGGACCCGGAAACGAAACTCATCGAGGGCGAGCCGAGAAAGCCGGCAACGAACTTGTTGGCCGGCCGGTCATAGAGCTCCAGTGGCGGCCCGACCTGCTGGATCCGGCCGCGATCCATCACCACGATGCGGTCGGCCATGGTCATGGCCTCGATCTGATCGTGGGTGACATAGACGACCGTCGATCTCAGTCTCTGGTGCAGCGCCTTGATCTCGGTGCGCATCTGCACCCGCAATTGCGCGTCGAGGTTGGATAGCGGTTCGTCGAACAGGAAGACCGAGGGCTCGCGCACGATGGCGCGGCCCATGGCGACGCGCTGGCGCTGGCCGCCCGACAATTGCCGGGGGTAACGGTCGAGATAGGAGAACAGGTTGAGGACGCCGGATGCCTTCTTGACCTTGTCCTCGACCGCGGCGCGGTTCTCGCGGCGGATTTTCGGCCCGAAGCCGATATTGTCGGAGGCCTTGAGGTGCGGAAACAGCGCATACGACTGGAAGACCATGGCGATGTTGCGCTGCTGTGGCGGCAGGTCGTTGGCGCGCACGCCGCCAATGACGAGATCGCCCGAGCTTATCGTTTCCAGTCCGGCCAGCATGCGCAGCAAGGTCGACTTGCCGCAGCCGGACGGGCCGACCAGCACGACGAATTCGCCGCTCTCGATGTCGAGGTCGATGTTCTCGAGGATGCTGTGCTGGCCGAAGGATTTCGAAAGGCCGCGGAACTGGACGTCGGTCATGGTCACGCTCCCAATATGTCGTCGATGAACGGCAGGCAGCCGGCGGTCAGGCCGGCATCCACCGGCATCACCACGCCCGTTACGCCGGACGCCCGGTCGGAGGCAAGAAACGCCACGGCTTCCGCCACCTCCGAGGCATTGACGATGCGGCCGAGCGGATAGAGCCGCTGGAGCTTGCCGAGAATATCCGGGTTCTTGGCCAGGCGATGGTCCCAGGCGGCGGTACGGATCGATCCCGGACAGACGACATTGGCGCGAACGCCGCTGCGGCCGAGCTCGACGGCGATCGCCTTGGCATAGGCGTTGATGCCGGCTTTGGCGGCGGCATAGGCGGGGTTGCCGAAATGGGCGATGGCGTTGACGGAAGAAATGAAGACGACGCTGCCCGAACCGCGCGCCGCCATCGCCTTGACCAGCGGGTCGGCAAAAGTCATCACGCCGGTCAGGTTGAGATCGACTTCCTGCCCTATCCTGTCGGTCGTCAATGCGCCGAGCGTCTCCGCGCGCGTCCAGCCGGCATTGTTGATCAGGATGTCGGGCACGCCGTCCTTGTCGAGCACGGCCGCGATGGCTGCCTCGACTGAAACCCGGTCGAGAAGGTTGAAGACATGACGCGAGGCGAGGTGCGGGCTTGCCAGCGCCTCCTCCGATTGATCGCAGCCGATCACCCGCGCGCCTCTTCCGGCCAGCAACGCGACGATCGCCGAGCCGAGGCCACCGCCGGCGCCCGTGACAACGACAGTGCGGCCTTCGAACTCGGCTTTCGAAACCACGGCGCTTGCTCCTCCGGCAGTTCGAGCAATTCCAGGAAAGTGTATACGGTTTTCCGTCCGGAATTGCGTCAAAACAAAGAGTTAGAGTGGTTCTCCGTTTCCTTGAAACGGTGAACTGCTCTAGGCAGATGTCGGCAGGCTAGTGAATGGAATGTAATTAAGCAACACGATAATCTGCTTGCGTGCGGCCAGATCCTCGATAATGTAGGAAAGTCACATAATCCTGCGCCAACATCGGCGTGAGGAGCGCAAAAGCGCGGAACAAAATGGGAGAGATCGGATGAGCATTGCGAAATGGACTGTCGGCTTGATGGCCGGAATGAGCATGCTGGCCTTCGCGGCACAGGCGCAAGCCGGCGAGGTGCGCGTCACCGTCGCCGAATACAGCGCCAAGACCGGCCCCTACTTCGAGGAGGTCAAGAAGGAGTTCGAGGCAAAGAACCCCGGCATCACGGTCAAGTTCGAAGTGGTGCCGTGGGATGTGCTCTTGCAGAAGCTGACCACCGACATCACCGCCGGCACCAATGCGGATCTCTCGATCATCGGCACGCGCTGGCTGATCGATTTCGTGCAGCAGGACGTCGCCGAGCCGCTCGACAGCTACATCACGCCAGACTTCAAGGGCCGCTTCATCGACACGTTCTTGTCGCCCTCGATCATGGACGGCAAGACCTACGGTCTGCCGATCGCCGCTTCGGCGCGCGCCATGTATTACAACAAGGAGCTGTTCGAGAAGGCAGGCATCGCCAAGCCGCCGGCCAATTGGACCGAGCTGCAGGAGGACGCCCGCAAGATCAAGGCGCTGGGGTCCGGCACATTCGGCTTCGGCCTGCAGGGCAAGGAGATCGAGACCGACGTTTATTATTATTATGCGATGTGGTCATACGGCACCGAGATCCTCAACAAGGACGGCACATCGGGCTTGAGCACGCCTGGCGCGCTCGAAGCCGCCAAGCTCTACAAGTCAATGATCGACGAGGGCCTGACGGAGCCTGGCGTCACCTCCAACAACCGTGAGGACGTCCAGAACCTGTTCAAGCAGGGCAAGGTCGGCATGATGATCACCGCACCCTTCCTGTCCAACCAGATCAAGGAAGAGGCGCCGAGCCTGAAATACGGCGTGGCGGCTATACCCGCCGGCCCGACGGGCGCGCGCGGCACCTATGGCGTCACCGATTCCATCATCATGTTCAAGAACTCCAAGAACAAGGACGAGGCCTGGAAACTGCTCGACTTCCTGTTCACCACGGAACAGCGCGCCAAGTTCACGCAAGGCGAAGGCTTCCTGCCGGTGAACAAGGAAGAGGCCAAGATGGACTATTACGTCAACAATGCCGACCTCGCCGCCTTCACCGCGCTGTTGCCCGACGCCCGCTTCGCGCCGGTCATCCCGGGCTGGGAGGAGATCGCCCAGATCACGTCGGACGCGATCCAGAAGATATACCTCGGCGGCGACCCGGAGGCGGGTTTGAAGGATGCGGCGGCGAAGGCCAACGCCGTGCTGAAGAAATAGGGCGTATCTCCCTGCGCCCGTGGCGCGCCCCACTCAGGCGGGGCGCGCCACATCTTGCAGACTCGAGCAGAAAGATAGTTCATCGATATCAGCGCCGCCCCAGCCAGGCTCCTTTCCTCTCCCTCCGGAGGGGGGAGAGGTGGCTCGGCGAAGCCGAGACGGAGTGGGGGAACCACCTGGCAAAGCCGCGACGGACATAGGAAGCGCAAGCATCGCCTCGCCTTGCGCCCAAGAGTCGACCCCCACTCCGTCGAGCTTCGCTCGACGCCTCTCCCCCGGTCGACGGGGGAGAGGAAGGGCCCCCTTCCGCAACTGCTGCGGAGGACGGGCAGGCAGGGGGCGCAGCGACGCTTGCAAGGAGTCCTGAAGCTGTGCCCCTGAGAAGAACGAGGCGGGATTAAGTCAATCTGTTAGGCCAGCGCAATCCAATCTCCACCCGCAACACGGTACAAACCAGCCGATGCAAAATCGTTTCCTGCCTTATCTGCTGACCTTGCCCAGCCTGTTCCTGGCGGCAATCGTGATCTTCTGGCCGGTCTGGGACCTGATCCAGATCGCAACTTATGACGTCAACCGCTTCGGCCAGCTGCGCGAATTCAGCGGCCTTGCCAATTTCGCCGCCCTCACCGCCGATCCCGATTTCGTCGCGGCACTGTGGCGCACGGGGATATGGACCGTGCTGGTGGTTGGCGGCGCGCTGCTTCTGTCGATCCCGGTCGCGATCATCCTCAACACCGATTTTTACGGCCGCGGCCTTGCCCGCGTCATCATCATGCTGCCCTGGGCGGTGTCGCTGACCATGACGGCGGTGGTCTGGCGCTGGGCGCTGAGCGGCGAAAGCGGCATGCTGAATTCGGCGCTGCTCGGCCTCGGCCTGATCGATCACAATGTCCAATGGCTGGCCAGCGCCGAGACGGCGTTCCCGATGCAGGTGCTGATCGGCATATTGGTGACGGTGCCGTTCACCACGACGATCTTTCTCGGCGGCCTGTCTTCGATTCCGGACGATCTCTACGAGGCCGCCGCGCTCGAAGGAGCGACGCCGGCACAGCAGTTCCGCGAAATCACCTTTCCGCTCCTGAAGCCGTTCATCAACATCGCCATCGTGCTCAACACCATCTACGTCTTCAATTCCTTCCCGATCATCTGGGTAATGACGCAGGGCGGGCCGGCCAACTCGACCGACATCCTGGTCACTCACCTCTACAAGCTTGCCTTCCGCATCGGCAAACTGGGGGAGGCTTCCGCCGTGTCGCTGGTGATGTTCGCCATATTGCTGGTCTTCACCATGATCTATGTGCGCCTCGCCATGCGGGAGCAGCGCGCATGAGGAGCAAGCTGAAGCGTACCGTCATCGCCTGGCTGCTGCTGGCGCCTTTGATCGTGGTGACGATCTTTCCCTTCGCGGTGATGTTCCTGACCGCGGTCAAGCCGCGGCAGGAGGTGCTGTCGCCGACATGGTGGCCGAGCGAATTCCGCTGGTCGAATTTTGCCGACATGTGGGTGGCGACCGGCTTCGGCCGGGCGCTCGCCAATTCGCTCTATGTCTCGGTGATCGCCACCGTCGGGGCTATCCTGATCTCCGTGCCGGCGGCCTATGCCATGTCGCGCTTTCGTTTTGCCGGCTACAGCGCCTTCCGCCAGTTCCTGCTGATCTCGCAGATGATCTCGCCGATCGTGCTGGTGCTCGGCCTGTTCCGGTTGATGGCCGCCTGGGGGCTGGTCGAATCGACGACCGCGCTCGGCTTCATCTACATGGCCTTCAACGTCGCCTTCACCGTGTGGATGCTGCAGAGCTATTTCGACACCATCCCGCGCGATCTCGAGGAGGCGGCCTGGATGGAAGGCGCCGGCCGCTGGCTGACGCTGCGCAAAGTGTTTCTGCCGCTCTGCCTGCCGGCCATTGCCGTCACCGCCATCTTCACCTTCATCAACGCCTGGAACGAATTCGTCGTGGCGCTCACCATGCTGCGCAGCCAGGAGAGCTATACGCTGCCGATCCAGGTGTTCTCGCTGGTCGCCGGGCGCTACACCATCGAATGGCATCACGTCATGGCCGCCACGCTGCTGGCGACGCTGCCAGTGGCGATCCTGTTCATCTGGCTGCAGCGCTACCTCGTGCGGGGGCTGGCGCTCGGGGCCGTCAAATAGCAATTCCATTGAAAAAGTGTGTGGCGGTTTTCCGTCCGGAATTGCGAGAACGAAGAGTAACCTGTCCACGGAGCTTTCATGCGCATCTTCACCGCCTCGCTGGCGACGGAAACCAACACCTTTTCGCCGGTGCCGACCGACAGGGCATCGTTCGAGATGGCCTTCTATGCCGGGCCGGGCAAGCATCCGGAGACGCCGACGCTGTGCTCCTCGCCGATCGTCGCGCTGCGCCGGCGCGCGGCCGCAGAGGGATTGACCGTCATCGAGGGCACCGCCACCTGGGCCGAACCCGGCGGCCTGGTGCAGCGGCAGACATACGAGGCGCTGCGCGACGAGATTCTGGGCCAGCTCAGGGCGGCGCTGCCGGTCGAGGCCGTCATTCTCGGCCTGCATGGCGCCATGGTGGCGCAAGGCTACGACGATTGCGAGGGCGACCTGCTCGAACGGGTGCGCGAGGTCGTCGGGCCTGGCGTGGTGATCGCTTGCGAGTTCGATCCGCACAGCCATCTCACGCCCAAACGCGTGGCGGCCTGTAATGTCATGGCCTATTTCCTCGAATTCCCGCACACCGACTTCTATGAGCGCGGCGAACATGTCGTCGAGCTTGGCCTCGCCGCGGCGCGCGGGGAGATCAAGCCCGTCATCTCGACCTTCGACTGCCGCATGATCCAGGTGCTGCCGACCAGCCGCGAACCGATGCGCTCCTTCGTCGACCGCATCAAGGCGCTGCACGGCAGGGACGGCGTGCTGTCGGTCTCGGTCATCCATGGCTTCATGGCGGCGGATGTGCCCGAAATGGGCACGCGCATCCTCGTCGTCACCGACAATGACAAGGCCAAGGGCGACGCGCTGGCCGAAACGCTGGGCCGCGAGCTCTACGCGATGCGCGAAAAGACGGCGATGACGATGCTGAGCGCCGGCGATGGCATCGATCGGGCGCTGGCGGTGCACGCTGAAAAGCGCGGCAGGCCGGTGGTCATCGCCGACATCTGGGACAATCCGGGCGGCGGCGTGCCGGGTGACGGCACCATCGTGCTGCGGGAGCTTTTGGCCCGCGGCATCGACAATGTCGGCGTGGCGACGATCTGGGATCCGGTCGCCGTGACCTTCTGCCGGGCCGCGGGCGAGGGCGCCGTCATCGACCTGCGTTTCGGCGGCAAGGCCGGTCCCCAGGCCGGCGAGCCGATCGACGCCCGCGTCATGATGCTGAAAGTTCTCGCCGAAGGTTGGCAGAGCTTCGGGCCGAGCCGGGTGACGCTCGGGCCCGCCGCGTTGATCCGCATCGAGGGCACCGAGGTCGACATCATCCTCAACACCAACCGCACGCAGACCTTCGAGCCGGACATTTTTTCCAACATCGGCGTCGATCCGCTGGCCAAGGACATGCTGCTGATCAAATCGACCAACCATTTCTACGCCGGCTTCGAACCGATCGCCGCCGAGATCATCTATCTCTCGGCGCCGAGCGCGTACCCCAGCAATCCGGCGGTGACGGATTACAGGAAACTGAAGCGGGCGATCTGGCCAAGGGTGGCGGATCCGTGGAAGCAGCCGATCTCCCCCACAAGGGGGGAAATTGGCTGATCACACCAGCCCCCGCTTCACCATCATGGCTTCCGGCGACGGCATCTTGCCGCGAAACGTGGTGTAGAGTTCTTCCGGATCCTTCGAGCCGCCGGCGGCATACATGTTCTTTCTCAGCCGCTCGGCCAGCGCGGGATTGAAGGGGTCGCCCGTCTCCTCGAAAGCGGCGAAGGCGTCGGCGTCGAGTACTTCCGACCACATGTAGGAATAGTAGCCGGCCGAATAGCCCTCGCCGGCAAAGACATGGCCGAAATGCGGCGTGCGGTGGCGCATCGCGATGGTGTCGGGCATGTCGAGTTTTTCGAGCGTTTCGGCCTCGAAACGAAGTGGCTCCTCAGGCGCGTCGGGCCTTGCATGGAAGGCCATGTCGATCAGCGCCGAGGCGGTGAATTCCACCGTGGCAAAGCCAGCCCCGAAAGTGCGCGCCGCCAGCATTTTGTCGAGCAGAGCCTTCGGCATCGGCTTGCCGGTCTTGACATGCAAAGCGTGCTTTTCCAGCACCGCCGGCACGGTCAGCCAGTGTTCGTAGAGCTGCGAGGGCAGTTCGACGAAATCGCGGCTGACGGAAGTGCCCGACACCGAAGGCCAGGTGACGTCGGTCAGCATGCCGTGCAGGGCATGGCCGAATTCATGGAACAAGGTCTTCGCCTCGTCCACCGACAGCAGCGCCGGCTCGCCCAGGGGCGGCTTGGCGAAATTCATGATGTTGTAGATGATCGGGCTCGCGCCGGGGCCCAGGCGGTAGCCTGATTTCAGTGCGCTCATCCAGGCCCCGGAGCGTTTCGACGGCCGCGCGAAATAGTCGGCCAGGAACAGGCCGCGCTCGCTGCCATCGGCATTCTTCACCACGAACACACGCGCGTCCGGATGCCAGGCGGCAATGCCTTTCCTCTCTTCGAAGGTGATGCCGAACAGTCTTGTCGCGACGTCGAAACAGGCATCGATGATCCGGTCGAGCTGGAGATAGGGCTTCAATTCCGCCTCGTCGAAGGCGAATTTCTCCGCGCGCAGCTTCTCCTGGTAGAAACGCCAATCCCAGGCGGCGAATTTTTCGTTGCTGCCGGCTTCCGCCGCCAGCCGTTCCAGCTCCTTTTGGTCGGCGGCGGCCTTTTCCAACGCCTTTTCCCAGACGGGATCGAGCAGGTCGTGCACCGCCTTGGGCGTCTTGGCCATGGTGTCGTCGAGCTTCAGCGCCGCGAAGGAGCCGTAGCCGAGCAGCTTCGCCTTCTCGGCGCGCAGCTTCAGCATGTCGCGCACCACGGCCGTATTGTCGGTCGCGCCGCCATTCTGGCCGCGCATGGTGAAGGCGCGGAAGGCGATCTCTCGCAAGTCGCGGCGCTCCGAGAAGGTCGAGAACGGCTCGTAGATCGAGCGCGACAAGGTGACGGCGTAGCGGCCTTTCTGGCCGCGCATCTCGGCGGCTTCGGCCATCGAGCTCTTCACGAAATCCGGCAGTCCGGCCAGGTCGGCCTCGTCCAGGAACAGCGCCCAGTCGCGCTCGTCGGCAAGCACGTTCTGGCCGAAGCCGGTGCCGAGCGACGACAGCTCCTCATTGATCCCTGCCAGCCGCTTCTTGCCCTCGGCGTCGAGTTTCGCGCCCGAGCGGACAAAAGCCTTCCAGGTCTTTTCCAGCACCCGCAGCGTCTCGGCATCGAGCTTGAGCGTCTCGCGGCGCCGGTAAAGGTCGTCGATGCGGGCAAAGAGCCTTTCATTCATCGAGATCGCCGAGAAATGCCTCGACATCCTTGGCGAGATGTCGCGCTCCAGCGCCTGGATGTCCTCGTTGGTGTGGGCCCCGGCACGGCACCAGAAGATCGACGAGACATGGTCGAGCGCTTCGCCGGCGAGCTCCAGGGCTTGAAGCGTGTTCTCGATGGTCGGCGTATCCTCGTTCGCGGCGATGGCCTCGATCTCGGCCTCATGCGCCTTCAGCGCCGCGTCGAAGACGGGTGCGAATTCATCGTCGCCAAATCGGGCGAAATCGGGCAGGCCGAGTGGCCCTTGCCACGTGGTCAGCGGATGGGCGGCGAGGTCGACGGCTTTCGTGGCGGGCATGGATTGTCTTTCGGGCTGGCAGGTCGGGAGGGGCTGAAATCACCGATGTAGGGCGCTCGTCCGGCGCGCGCAACAGCGCTGCCGGTCAGTAGGCTTCGCAGCTTTCCGCAAGCGCTTTCTGCGTGCTGGCCGTGATGCGGTCGCCCGCTATGGCGAAGGTCTCATGCATCAGCATGTCGTTGTCGGGGAAGTCGTAGCAGGCGATCACCGTGGTGACGCCGCCTTCGTTCTTCTCGATCCGGTGTCGGATCGCGGCACCAGCAACCGCACCTTTCCATTCGTCGAGCGAGGCGATGAACTCCTGCTTTCCCTGCACGATGCCGAGGTCGTCGAGTTCGATGCGCACATTGTCGGCGAGCAGGTCGGAAAGTTCGGTGCGGTCGGCGACCAGCAGGGCCGAATACCACCGGCTGATGATGGCGCCGTCATCGGCGCGGGCGGCCATGATCGCCATCAGCAGTGCGGCGGCGGTGAACATGACCGGCCGGATGTTCATTGCCTGGCGTGCCGTTTCGGTCACTCCAGCACCGGGCGCTCGAAATCGCCGGTTTCCTTGTTCATCACCCAGAGCTCGCCGGTCGAAATGTCGAACCAGGCACCGTGCAGCGACAGCCGCCCCTTGCCCTCAAGGATCGAGACGCAGGGAAAGGTCCTGAGATTGGCGAGGGAATAGCGGATCGAGATGCGCTCCAGCGCCGTCTGGCGCTCCGTCGCAGTCATGAAGGTGCTGGCCGACACGGTCTCGGCGGCCGGCGCGATCAGGCTCATCCATTTGCCGATGAAATCGCCCGGCGACAGTGGCGCGGAATTGGCGTCGAGCGCGGCACGGATACCGCCGCAGCGGCCATGGCCCATGACAACGATGTTCTTGACCTTGAGGCTCTGCACCGCGAATTCGAGCGCGGCCGAGGTCGAGTGGAACTCGCCGTCCGGCTCGTAAGGCGGCACCAGATTGCCGACATTGCGCAGCACGAAGAGTTCGCCGGGCCCTGCGTCGAAGATCGCCTCGGGAGCCGAGCGGGAATCGCAGCACGCGACGATCATGGTTTCCGGCGCTTGCCCCTCCCGGGCGAGCTCGCGATAGCGGCCGCTCTCGGTGAGATAGCGACCGTTCATGAAATTGCGGTAGCCGGCAAGAAGGTGGTCGGGAAGGTGAGGCATGGGCGGCTTTCCGGGTTGGAGGCGGCAGCTCGTTGCGGTCGAGAAAACGCTCTAGCGGTAAAAGCCCGTCGCGAGCAATGCAGAATTGTGGGGTTGGTGAGAAATGCCCTGCGTCAGGCGCAAAGCTGGGCAATGTTGTCACGCCCAGATGGCGACCGGTATGCCAAAGCCGTCGGTAAGTGGCGGGTCGGGAAACGGCCGTGCCGTGCAGGCGGCGATGCGGCCGGCGATCAGCATCATCGCCGCCGCATCGAGGAAATCGTCGGCGGCCGCACCGCGCGGCGGCGCCTGATCGAGGAAGTCTATGGCATAGCCGTGCCGGCTAAGCAGCGCCTTGCGTTCCGCCATGCCGGCCGGATTGATGCTGCCCTTGACCTTCTTCGGCAGCAGCATGGCCTGCCCGCCGTTGAGCCGACAGAAAGCCACTTCCGGGTGCGATTCGAAGACGCGGCCACGCAGTTCGGGCCGCGAGATCAGCAACGTATCGATCTCGCGTATTTTGCCAAAGATGCCGAATGCCTGAATCGAAACGCCGCGCGGCGGATCGGATGTCGTCCTGGCCACGTCGCTCGCCCGGCGGTGCGCGGCGTACCAGGCTTCGATCGAAGTGAACTCGGCGGTATCGGCGTAGAGTGCCGCACGAGAGGGGATCGAGAAGACGCTGGATTGGCGTGGCCCGAGCAGCGACCTGACCTGCGCCTCCGGTCCGCGCCCGCCCTTGCTCGAAAATTCAGGCAGGCCGATCGGCATGTCGACGGCGACGATCGCGTCGTCGGGAACCGCAGCGAGCAGCATGGCGAAGCTGGCGAAAATTTCGACGGAGGGCAATGAGCCGGGTGCACGTCGAACGACGATCCAGCCGGCCTTGCAGCCGTCGACGCCGGCAACAACGACTTCGGCCGATGTCACGCGCGGCGGTCCCGCCCCGGATGCGTGAGATGGCGAAGCTGCACCATCGCCATCGGGTGCGACAGGCTCTGCGCATCGGTTTCGAGCTGCAATTCGTCGCCGCCGCGTTTGGCCGTGCGCGCCAGGATCTCGTAGACCGCCGCCGTCGTCGATTGCAGCGCCTTGATCGCCGGCTGGCCGGAGAGGATGCGCGCCAGGTAGACCGCCGCTGTCAGGTCGCCCAAACCGTTCGGCGGCTTGTCGATGACGCGGTGCTCGGCGAGCAGCGCCTGGCTGCCGTCGAGCAGAAGATTCCCGGTGCCGCCTGAAATCATCGACGGCGCCGAGGTGACCAGCATGGTTGAAGGCCCCGCATGGAGCGCCGCGGCCATCACCGACTTCAGGTCGGGCAACGGCACGCCGGCCATCCATTCCAGCTCATAGCGGTTAGGGGTAGCAATGTCGGCGATCGGCATCAGCCGGTCGCGCATGGCGATCGCCGTCGGCTCCGGCACATAGAGCCCGCCCGAATCGCCCATTACCGGATCGCAGATATAGACGGCGTCGGGCGTCCTCGCCTTGACCGCAGCGACCAGCGAGGCGACGGCTTCGGCCTGGCCGGCCTCGCCGAGATAGCCCGACAGCACCGCCCCGACCTCGCCCAGCCACGGCGCGCGCTCCAGATCGGCCATCAATGCCTTGAACTGATCGAGCGGCGGCACGATGCGGGTCGCGCGCCCATGGCCGGGATGCCAGGGCAGGAGGATTGTCGGCACCGCCCATACCGGGAAACCCAGCGATTCCAGCGCAAAGACGGCGGCGCGATTGCCGACCGAACCGCGTGCGACATGGCTGGAAATGACGATGACCGCGCGCGGCGCGTCGGCTTGCTCGGTGCTCATTGGATTCCTAACTGCCCCGGGCGAGGAAAAGCACGAGCCAGACCATCAGGCCCAGCGCCAGCAGCAGCCCAATTATCCTGCCAATGCGCGTGCCCCAGACTTCGATCGGATCCGCGCGGTCGGCATCGGCCGCCGCGACGTGGTCGCGAACGGCCTTCGCGGTCCGCGCCGCGAGCGAAGTGGCGGCCGGATCGGTCTCGCGCGCGACGCGCTCGAGGATGCGGCGCGATTCGGTGTCGCTGTCCTGGCGCTGCGCCATGATGCTGTCCTGTTTCGTGGCGACCTTAGCGCGTTCGCCCCGTCAATTACAGCGCCTTGCGACCGACCGTGATCCCATCGACAACCGTCTGCGCCGAGGTCGTTTTCTTGTGCGCCGATTGTGGTAATGCTTCGCATGCAACTTCTACCGAGGGGACCGATCATGTTTGCCCAGCGCCTTGCTTTCCCGACATTCCGCACGCTGCCCGCCTTGCTGGTGATGGCCGTCATGCTGCCGCTGCTTGCCGGCTGCGGCTACAACACCATCCCGACGGCGGAGGAGAACGCCAAGGCGGCGTGGAGCGAGGTGCTGAACCAGTATCAACGCCGCGCCGACCTCATCCCCAACCTGGTCGAGACGGTCAAGGGCTACGCCTCGCACGAAAAGGACACGCTCGACGCTGTGGTCGAGGCGCGCGCCAAGGCGACGCAGGTCACGGTAACGCCAGAAACGTTGAAGGATCCCGAAGCCCTCAAGAGGTTTCAGGACGCCCAGGCAGGGCTGACCAGCGCGCTGTCGCGGCTGCTCGCTGTGTCGGAGGCATACCCGGACCTGAAGGCCAACCAGAACTTCCTGGCGCTGCAGGCGCAGCTCGAAGGCACCGAGAACCGCATCGCGGTGGCGCGGCGTGACTACATCCAGGCGGTCAGGGACTACAATCTGACGCTGCGGACCTTCCCCTCGGTGCTGTGGGCGACGTTCTGGTTCCGCGGCAACGAGCCCTTCGCCAATTTCACGGTCGAGGAGGACAAATTGCAGACGCCGAAGGTCGATTTCGGCACGAAACAGGGCGGATGATTGCCGGATTCCGACGTGGTGATCCTGCTCGCCAATGAGGGACGACGCGCCATGTATCGCGTCGCTGTCCTGCTCCTCGTTCTCGTGGTGCCATTTGCGGCCCTCGCCGCCGAGCTCCCGGCGCTGACCGGCCGTGTCGTCGACAATGCAGGCATCATCGATGCGGCGACCAGGGCGGCACTGACGCAGAAGCTTGCCGATTTCGAGACGAAAGGCTCCGATCAAATCGTCGTCGCCACCATCCCCAGTCTCGGCGGCGAGGAGATCGAGCCCTATGCCAACCGGCTGTACCGGTTCTGGAAACTCGGCCAGGCGAAGGAGAACAACGGCGTGCTGCTTCTGGTCGCGCCGAACGACCGCAAGATGCGCATCGAGGTCGGCTACGGGCTGGAAGGCACGCTGACCGACCTGCACACCAAGCTGATCATCGAAAACGACATGGTGCCGGCCTTCCGTGCCGGCGATTTCTCCGGCGGCATCACCAAGGCCGTCGACGACATGATCATGGTGCTCAACGGCAATCCCGAGGAGCTGGAAGCACGCGGCAAGCGCAACCAGCAGGCGCCGTTCAATTCCGACGATTTGTTCTTCGCCATCTTCATCGGCATCTGGGCGCTCATCTTCTTCGGCAGCATAGCGGCCTCGGTGTTGCCGCCGATCTTCGGCCAGAAGATCGGTCCCGGCCGTTACCGCTGGCTCGGCATGACGTTCGAGCCGAGCCGGCGATCGTCGGGTGGCGGCTGGTCGTCAGGTGGCGGCGGCTGGTCGGGCGGCGGTGGCTGGTCCTCGGGCGGTAGCGGCGGTGGTTTCTCCGGCGGTGGGGGCTCTTCCGGCGGCGGCGGCTCTTCGGGAAGCTGGTGAGAGGGATCATGGCGATACGACCGATCAGTCCGCAGGACCATGAACGCATCGCCGGGGCGATCCGCGCCGCCGAATCAAGGACCGACGGCGAAATCTACTGCGTGGTGGCGCATGCCAGCGGCAACTACTTCTTTCCGGCTGCCTTCGTGGCGGCTCTCGCCACGCTGCTGGTCAGCCTCGCCGTCGCCTATGGGCTCGAGGCCTGGTGGCTCACCATCCGTCTGCCGCACTTCGTCATTGCCCAGCTTCTGGCGCTGGCCTGCTTTCTTTTGCTGTTATGGGCCTTTCCGGGGCTGCGCATCCATATGGTGCCGAGACGGCTGCGCTATCAGACCGCGCATGACAACGCACTGAAGCAGTTCCTGGCCCGCAACGTCCACCGCACGACCGCGCGCACCGGCGTGCTGGTCTTCGTCTCGGTCACCGAGCGCTACGCCGAGGTGGTCGCCGATTCAGGCATCGACGCCAAGGTCGGCCAGCATGTCTGGGACGATGTGGTGCGCGAGCTTACCGCACATGCCGGCGACGACCGGCTTGCCGACGGCTTCGTCAAGGCGATCCGATCGGTTGGAGCGGTGCTCGCCGAGCACTTCCCGGTCACGTCGGGCGACACCAACGAGCTCGACGATCATCTGGTCGAGATTTGAGCTCCACCGACAGCCTCGAACGCGCATTGCGCAGGCGATGACGGCCTGTGAGAAAGCGTCCTCCGGACTGCCCGGACTCTTGCATTCGAGCGATGCGGGTTTATGGTTAACAAATCATGAATACGCTGAGCATCGATATCCGCAAAGCCGAATCGCGCGACGCCGCGGCGATCGCCGACGTGCATTTGCAGGCTTGGCGCGGCGCCTATAGCGGCATCATCCCGCACCGCACCCTGACATCGATGATCAACCGTCGCGGCGCCGACTGGTGGGCCAATGCCATCCGCCGCGCCGCCATCGTCCTGGTGATCGAGATTGGCGGCACGGTTGCCGGCTACGCCACGATCGGCAAGAACCGGGCCCGCGAACTCAAGCAGCAGGGCGAGATCTATGAATTGTACCTTCGGCCGGAATATCAGGGCATCGGGCTCGGCAGCCGGCTTTTCAAGGCGGCACGGGCGCGGCTTGCCGACCACGGATTGAAGGGCACGGTGGTGTGGGCGCTGGAAGACAATCAGAACGCGCTCGCATTCTATTCCGGCGCCGGCGGCCGCGATATCGCCGAAGGCGTCGAGATATTCGAGCAGAAGGCGCTGAAGAAGGTTGCTTTCGTCTGGGAATGACCGGCGAGGAACGATCGCGTAAGCGGCGCGAAGCGCAACCTACGCAATCACGACACTGAAACATCTTCTGCTAATGATTGAACGCATTGAATGCCATTGCGTCTTGCTGGGCGTTCTTGAGCACCATTCGCCGCATTGCACCATTTTGCGCCGCCCGCTATCGGTCTGCCAATCGAGAGAGGGATAAGTCATGCGTATTGAAGCCATCGCCACCGGAAAGAATCCGCCCGAGGACGTTAACGTCATCATCGAGGTGCCGATCGGCGGCGAGCCGATCAAATACGAGATGGACAAGGAGGCCGGCACGCTGTTCGTCGACCGTTTCCTGCACACCTCGATGCGCTATCCCGGCAATTACGGCTTCGTTCCGCACACGCTGTCTGGCGACGGCGATCCGATCGACGTGCTGGTCTGCAACACGCGCGCGCTGGTGCCCGGCTGCGTCATCAATGTGCGGCCGATCGGCGTGCTGATCATGGAAGACAATGCCGGCCAGGACGAGAAGGTCATCGCCGTGCCGTCGCCGAAGCTGACGCTGCGTTACGAGAACGTCACCGAATACACGCAGTTGCCCGAGATCACCCGCGATCAGGTGCAGCACTTCTTCGAGCACTACAAGGATCTCGAACCCGGCAAATGGGTCAAGATCGAGGGCTGGCACGATTCCAAATACGCCAAGAAGATGATCGTCGACGCGATCGAGCGGGCCAAGGCAGGCAAGTAGGCCGGCCAGTCGCCTCAGTTCGGCGCGGCCAGCGCCTTCTCGATCTGCGGCAACAGCAGCGTCTGAGCCGTCTCGGCCGTCAGCGGGCCGACATGCTTGTAGGCTATTTTGCCGTCCTTGCCGATGACGAAGGTTTCCGGCACGCCATAGACGCCCCAGTCGATCGCCGTGCGGCCGGCCTCGTCGACGCCGATCGCCTGGAACGGATTGCCGAGATCGCCGAGGAACCGGCGGGCGTTTTCCGGCCGGTCCTTGTAGTTCAGCGCCGCCATGGTGAAGCGCCTGTCCTGCGCCAGCCCCAAAAGCACCGGGTGCTCTTCGCGGCAAGGCGCGCACCATGAGGCGAAGACGTTGACCAGCGTCACCTTGCCGGCAAACGATTTCGAATCGAGTCCCGGCAGGTTCGTGCCGTCCAGCGGGGGCAGGTTGGTCGGCGGCGCCGGCAGGCCGATCAGCGCCGACGGCACCTCCGAAGTGTCGCGCCCCGACAGGAGTTGCGCCAGGAACAGCCCCGCCAGCCCGAGGAAGACCAGCAGCGGCAACAGCACGAACAGGCGGCGCCGGGGCGGCGCCGGCGTTGGCATATCCGTGCTCATGACGCGCGCTCCCCGCCCTTGTCGGAGCGTCGGCGCACGCCCGCCGCCTCGAGTTCGGCCAGTTCGCGCTTGCGGGCCCGCTGATCGAGCAGGATCCAGCCGATCAGCCCGGCCAGCGCAATCGCCGTGACGGCATAGGCGGCGGTGACGTAGAGCGCATGCGGGCTCATGCCGGCTGCCTCGTCGGCATGCCGCCCGCCAATTCGATCCTTCCGCCGCGCTCGATCATGCCTTCCCTTAGCCCCACGCCGGTGACCGCGCAATTGGCCGCCGCGCCGCAGCCCTTGCCGGTCGTGGCCGGCTCAATCCGTGCCATGGCGCAGCGCCAGCGCCGCCGCCAGCGGTCCGAGCACGGCAAGAAACAACGTCAGCGCGGCAAGAATGAGGAAAGGTTGCAGGAACGGATCGGGATTGGCCGTCGCGCCGTAACTCGCCGAAACCCCGAAGATCAGCACCGGGATGGTCAGCGGCAGCACCAGCACCGAAATCAGGAGCCCGCCGCGCGGCAGCGCCACCGCCACCGCCGCGCCGACGGCGCCGATGAAGGTGATCGCCGGCGTGCCGACCAGCAGCGTAAGCGCCGTGGCGCCGATGGCGATCGGCTCCATGTTCATGAACAGGCCGAGCAGCGGCGCGGCGACCACCAGCGGCAGCACGCTGCCCGCCCAATGCGCCAGGCATTTGGTGAGCACCGTCAGCGCCAGCATGTGGCGGTCGTTGCCAAGCACCAGGAGATCGAGCGAGCCGTCCTCGCGGTCGGCCTGGAACAACCGGTCGAGGCCGAGCAAGCAAGAGAGCAGTGCTCCGATCCACAGGATCGCCGGGCCGATGCGGGCTAGCAGTCTCAGGTCCGGCCCGACGCCGAAGGGAATGGTGGCGATCACGGCGAGGAAGAAGATCACGCCCGTCAGCGCCCCGCCGCCGGCCCGAATCGAAAGGCGGATATCGCGGAGGAGGAGGGCTAGCATGATATGAGATACTCGCGCTTGAGCGCCCCCCTCTGTCCTGCCGGACATCTCCCCCTCGAGGGGGGAGATTGGCAGCTTCGGTGGCGCGCCAATCTTTCAACCGTTGTAATTGGCGAAAGCCAAGCTGGCAGCCGATCTCCCCCCTCGAGGGGGAGATGTCCGGCAGGACAGAGGGG
>NZ_VFUE01000016.1:0-132355 GCF_006441495.1 Mesorhizobium sp. B2-6-4 | reverse complement strand
CCGATATCTACACCGGCACGCCGCGCTTCACGCTCGGTATCCCCGAATATGCCGACGGGCTGAATTTCGTCGCCGTGGCGGTCGGCGTCTTCGGCATCGCCGAGATCCTTCGCAACCTCGAAAACGAGCATGAGCGCTCGGTGATGATCCGAAAGGTTTCCGGCCTCATGCCCACCCGCGACGACTTCAGGCGCATGGCGGCGCCCATCGTGCGCGGAACGATCATCGGTTCAGCGCTCGGCATCCTGCCGGGAGGCGGCGCGATCCTCGCGGCCTTTGCCTCCTACACGGTCGAAAAGCGCGTATCGAAAAACCCCGAAGAATTCGGCAAGGGCGCGATCGCAGGTGTCGCCGGGCCGGAATCGGCCAACAATGCCGGCGCGCAGACCTCCTTCATCCCCATGCTGACGCTCGGCATTCCAGCCAATCCGGTCATGGCGCTGATGATCGGCGCGATGATCATCCAGGGCATCGTGCCCGGCCCGAATGTCGCGACCGAACAGCCGGCGCTTTTCTGGGGCATCATCGCCTCCATGTGGATCGGCAACCTGATGCTGATCGTCCTGAACTTGCCGCTGATCGGGCTCTGGGTGAAGCTGCTTACGATCCCCTATTACGTGCTTTTCCCGATCATCATGGCGTTCTGCTCGATCGGCGTTTACAGCGTCAACACCAATGTCTACGACCTCTACGCCGTCGCCTTTTTCGGCTTCCTCGGCTATCTCCTGACCAAACTGCGCTGCGAACCCGCGCCCCTGCTGCTCGGCTTCGTGCTTGGCCCCCTGCTTGAGGAAAATCTCCGCCGGGCCATGATTCTGTCGCGTGGCGATCCCAGCGCCTTCGTGACGAGACCGATCAGCGCCGGCCTGCTCCTCATCGCGCTCGCCGTGCTCGTCATCGTCTTCCTGCCCGCGGTCAAGAAGAAGCGCGAAGAGGTGTTTGTGGAGGAGAGTTAACTTATTGAATTCCGCTCGCTTCCTCGAGCGGAGCGATCTCGACCAGCGGCGCCGGCACGCTGGTCGTCTTTTCCTGCGCCTTGCAGAGGTCGGCGATGACGCAGGCCGGGCAATCCGGCTTGCGCGCCTTGCAGACGTAGCGGCCATGCAGGATCAGCCAGTGATGCGCGTGGCGCATATATTCGTCGGGAATGATCTTCAACAGCCCCTGCTCGACCTGGTCGGGCGTCTTGCCGGGCGCCAGTCCTATGCGGTTGCCGATGCGGAAGATGTGCGTGTCGACGGCCATCGTGTGCTGGCCGAAGGCCATGTTGAGCACGACATTGGCGGTCTTGCGCCCGACCCCCGGCAATTTGACCAGTTCGTCCCGGCTGTCCGGCACCTCGCCACCATGATCGCGAATCAATGCCTGCGACAACGCGATGACGTTCTTGGCCTTGTTGCGCCACAGACCGATGGTCCTGATATAGTCGCCGACCCTGGCCTCACCCAGATCCAGCATTTTGCGCGGCGTATCGGCGATCTTGAACAGCGCCCGTGTCGCCTTGTTGACGCCGGCGTCGGTCGCCTGCGCCGACAGCACGACGGCCACCAGCAGGGTGAAGGGGTTTACATGTTCGAGCTCGCCCTTCGGCTCCGGCCGCTGGACGGCAAAGCGCCGGAAAATCTCGTGCACCTCCGCCGGACTGTAGAGCGTTCTGGATCGGGCCGGCCTGGGGCTCGGCTTGGCGTTCGAGCCGTCGCGCCGTCCAGGCGGTGGCTTCTTTTCGGATTGTGCGGGTACTTTGGACTTGGGGCTTGCCATTTCCTTCCTATAATATCCAGATATGAACGACACAAATGCCTCGTTCCAGGCGGACGAACCCTTCTTCAGCGCCTTGCTGACCCCGCACCGGTCGCTGGGCAAGACCGGCTTCGCCGTGCTGATGGTCGCGCTGCTGTTCGGCTGGCTGGTGACCGGGGCTTTTTTCCTGTCGCGCGGCGCCTGGCCGGTTTTCGGCTTCTTCGGTCTGGACGTTGTCGCCGTCTACATTGCCTTCCGCATGAACTACCGTGCCGCCCGCGCCCGCGAGGAGGTGTCGATCTCGCGCACCAGTCTCGATATCCGCAAGACCGCGCCGTCGGGAAAATCGGAAGCGCACCGCTTCAACCCGTTCTGGGCGCGCTTTTCGGTCGCCCGTCACGCCGAAATCGGCATCACCCGGATGGCGGTCGAGGCGCAGGGACAAAACGTGGCGATCGGCGGCTTTCTCGACCCCGATTCCCGCGAAAGCTTCGCCACCGCCTTTTCACGTGCGCTCGCCACCGCCAAGGCGCGCTAGCCGAACAGCTTGCGTCCGGACCGCGTCGAACAAGGGTACGACGTTTCAGAAGCGATAGCGCAAAAGCCTGCCGATCTTGCGCAGTGCGGGAATGTATTTCCAAAGCCGAACGAACAGCTGCGCGGGCCAGCCCATGCGGGCGGCGTGTTCAGGTCCATAGGCCGGAATGTCTTCGATGAATCGCAGCTTCGGGACAGCCAGTTCCAGTTCGCGCGGATCCTCGATCGCCCAGTGGACCTCGGCGCCTGTCGCCCTGATCGCCGGATTGAGGCGCAGCAGCTTCAGGCCGAAACCGCTGTAAGCGTCGAAAATCAGGTCGCCGCCGGCAAGATGTATGACCAGGCGCGAGAACAGGCGGAACCCTTCCTCGGCCGGGAGATAGGGCGTCAGCCCCTCCGCCACCACGATGGCCGGTCGGTTGCGGGGCACTTCAGCCAGCCAGTCCGGCTCTGTTACCGACGAAGCGATGAGGCGATAGCGGTCGCGCGGCGGGTAAAGCTTGCGCCTGAGTTCAATGACTTCCGGATAGTCGACATCGAACCAGTCCACGCCTGGCGGCGGATCGACCCGGAAGATGCGCGTGTCGAGCCCGCACCCCAGATGCAGCACGATGGCATCAGGATTTCTGGCCAAAAACTCCTCGACGCGGACGTCCAGCGTCTTTGCCCTGATCGCCAGGCCGATGCCGAGATTGCTGTCGACCTTGAGTCTTGAGAAATCATAGTCGATCTTACGCACCGCCTCGTCGGCGAAACGATCCCCAAGCAGCGAATGGGGCATCCGGCTTTCCAGCGCCTTGCCGTAGAGCGTCATCAGCAAGGTTTCTTTCGCGCCGGCGAGATTTACCTTTTCACCCGCCATGGCGACTCCTGGGCTCGAAAACCAGAGTTTATCTGGGTATGCGCCGCAAGAAGGCAAGTTTCGGGTGGTGATCGGCGCCCCAAGGGCTGATATTCCGGCTCAAGGAGAAGTCCCATGAGTACACAGACAGCAGTCCTCAAGAAGGACATCACGCCCGAAGGCAGCGACTACGAAATCGTGCGCCGCGCCATCGAGAAGATCAGCCTCGACTATCGCGACCAGCCTTCCCTCGAGGAGCTTGCAGAGGAGGTCGGCGAGACGCCGACCGGCCTGCAGAAGCTGTTCACACGCTGGGCCGGCCTTTCGCCCAAGGCTTTCCTGCAGGCGGTGACGCTGGACCATGCCCGCAGGCTGCTCGATTCCGGCATGCCGCTGCTTGAAACATCGTTCGAGCTCGGCATGTCCGGCCCCGGCCGGCTGCACGACCTGTTCGTCACCCATGAGGCGATGTCGCCGGGCGACTACAAGACGCGCGGCGCCGGGCTCACCATCCGCTATGGCTATCATAGCTCGCCATTCGGCACCGCCCTGATCATGGCCACCGACCGCGGGCTTGCCGGCCTCGCCTTTAGCGATCCGGGCGAGGAACGCGCCGCTTTCGCCGATATGTCCAGCCGCTGGCCGAATGCCGTCTATGTCGAGGACATGGCCGCGACCGGTCCCTACGCCGCACGCATCTTCGACCCGACGCTGTGGCGCCCGGACCAGCCGCTGCATGTCGTGATGATCGGCACCGACTTCCAGGTTCGCGTCTGGGAGGCCTTGCTCCAGATTCCGATGGGCAAGGCTCGCACCTATTCCTCGATTGCCGCCAGCATCGGCGCGCCGAGCGCCAGCCGCGCCGTCGGCGCCGCCAACGGCGCCAACCCGCTCTCCTTCGTGGTGCCTTGCCACCGCGCCATCGGCAAATCCGGCGACCTCACCGGCTACCACTGGGGCCTGACCCGCAAGCGCGCCATTCTGGGCTGGGAGGCTGGACAGGTCACCTCTTGAAATCGGGAACGCCGGCAACTTCCGCCGGCATTGTCACGTGGAAAACGACGACGCCCCGCTGACTCGCATGACGCGGCACCGCAGCGCTTGCCATATCGGCATGCACTGGAAAGCAACGATCTTACAGGATAGCTTCCCGCTCATTCATGAGGAGGCATTCCTTGATCATCGTCGTCGGCTCGATCAATCTCGACCTTATTGCCAATGTCGACCGCTTGCCGAGCCCTGGCGAGACGGTGAGCGGCTCCGGTTTCGCCACCGCGCCCGGTGGCAAGGGCGCCAACCAGGCGTTGGCCGCCGCGCGCGCCGGCGCCAAGGTGCGCATGGTGGGAGCCGTCGGCAAGGATAGTTTCGCCGGCGAGGCCCTGGCGCTGCTGCGCCAGGCCAAGGTGGATCTGTCTGGCGTGGGCGAAACTTTTGCCTCGACGGGCACCGCGCTGATCATGGTCGGCGACGATGGCGAGAACATTATCGCCGTGGTGCCGGGTGCCAACGCCTCGGTGCTGCCCGGCGACCTGTCCAAGGCCTTCCCCGGAAAAGGCGATGTCATGCTCCTGCAACACGAGATCCCGCTTGCGACCGTCGAAGCCGCGCTCGATCAGGCAAGCGCGGCCGGTGCCGTCACCGTGCTCAACACCGCACCCTTCCATCGCGACGCGGCCGGCTTGCTCGGCAAGGCCGACTATGTCGTCGCCAACGAGACTGAGTTCGACCTCTATGGCGAGGTGCTGTCGCTGAGCGGGCGCGACCGCGCGGCACGGATGCGCGACTTTGCCGGGAAAACCGGCCGCGCCATCGTCGTCACGCTCGGCGGCGACGGCGTGATGGCGGCGACGCCGACCGATTCCCTGACGGTGCCCGCATTGAAGATCACCCCGGTCGACACGGTTGGTGCAGGCGACACCTTTTGCGGCTATTTCGCCGCCGGCCTGTCGTCGGGCCTGCCCCTCGAACAGGCGCTCGCCCGGGCCGGCGCGGCCGGCTCGCTGGCATGCCTGAAGCCGGGCGCCCAGCCGGCCATCCCGTTGGCCGCCGATGTCGACCAGGCACTCCTGAAATCCCGCTGAGACGACCAGAATGCGCCCCCAGACAAAGCATGCCGCGCCACCGACCGGCGACATCTGCCGCCTGTCCGCCGTCGAGCTGGCCGACGCGATCCGGCAAAGGAAACTTTCGGTACGTGAGGTCGTGACGGCATTCCTCGACCGCGTCGAAGCCGTCAACCCGCTCGTCAACGCCATCGTTTCCTTGCGCGATCGTAGCGATATCCTGCGCGAGGCCGACGCAGCCGATGCCCGTCCGGACCGGGCCGGTGCGCTCTTCGGCCTGCCGATCGCGGTCAAGGATCTCGCAATGACCCGCGGCCTGCGCACCTCCTTCGGCTCGCCGATCTTCGCCGATTTCGTGCCGCAGGAGGACGATTTCTTCGTCGAGCGCATGCGCAAGGCCGGCGCCATCATCATCGGCAAGACCAACGTTCCCGAATTCGGCCTCGGCTCCAACACCTACAATCCCGTGTTCGGCCCGACGCTGAACGCCTTTGATCCAGATTTGAGCGCCGGCGGCTCGGCGCCGCGGTGGCGCTGGCGCTGGACATGGTGCCCGTCGCCGACGGCAGCGACTTCGGCGGCTCGTTGCGCAATCCAGCCGCCTGGAACAATGTCTATGGTTTCCGGCCATCGCAGGGGCTCGTCCCCGGCGGCCCGGACGTCGAGGTCTTTCATGCCCAGATGGGCGTCGATGGGCCGATGGGTCGCAATGTCGGCGACATGGCGCTGCTGCTCGACGTGCAGGCGGGCCATCATCCGCGCGCACCCTTGTCCTATGAGAAACAAGGCTCCTTCCTCGAAGGCCTGCATATGCCCGCCAAAGGCGGCCGTGTCGCCTGGCTCGGCGATCTGGGCGGGCATTTGCCCATGGAGCCCGGCATCCTCGAGCTCTGCCAGGCCGCGCTCGACCGCTTCGGGGAGGCCTCGTTCAAGGCCGAGGCACTGGTGCCGGATTTTGATTTCGAGGCCTTGTGGCAGGCCTTCGTGACGTTGCGCCAGGCAAGCAGCGGCTGCGCGCTGAAAGTGCATTATGACGATCCTGCCAGGCGCGCCCTGTTGAAGCCCGAAGCCGTCTGGGAGGTGGAGAACGCGCAACTCCTGACGGCGCCTCGGATTCGCGCCGCCTCGGTCGTCCGGACGTCCTGGTACCGGACGCTGCTGTCGCTGTTCGACCGCTTCGACCTGATTGCATTGCCGACCGCGCAAGTCTTTCCGTTCGACGTCGGCACCCATTGGCCGCGCGAGATCGCCGGCCGGCCGATGGACAGCTATCACCGCTGGATGCAGGTTTCGGCGCCCGCCACCATGGGCGGCTGCCCGGCCGTCAGCGTGCCGGTCGGCTTCGAGGCCAGAGGCCGGCCGATGGGCATGCAACTGATCGGCCGGCCGCGTGGCGACATGGCTGTGCTGAAGGCGGCGGCGGCCTATGAGACGACACTGCCGTGGCCGTCCGGCGCCTGAATCCGGTGCATCTGCGTATCGCGCGGCTCCATGTGCCGGCTTGCACCGGCATCGCCGCCATGCATTGATTGTGGCGCCGCACAGGCGGCATTCTGCCCGAGGGAAAAATCATGTCGCTGGAACTCTATGCCGCCTATGTCCTTGCGTGCGTCGTCATCATCCTGGTGCCAGGGCCGACGGTCACGCTGATCATCGCCAACAGCATCCGTCATGGCTCCCGCGCCGGCCTGGCCAATGTCGCCGGCACGCAGGCCGGCCTGGCGGTCATGATCGCCATCGTCGGCATCGGCCTCAACACGCTGATATCGGGCATGGGGCACTGGTTCGAATGGGTGCGGCTGATCGGTGCCGCCTACCTGATCTGGATGGGCGTGCAGATGTTCCGGTCCAAGGGCAAGCTGAACGCCGACGGAACGGCGCGGAAGCCGCGCGGCGGCTTTTTCGTGCAGGGCCTGCTGGTGGCGCTCAGCAACCCGAAGACGCTGATCTTCTTCGGCGCCTTCTTTCCGCAATTCATCGCGCCGCAAGGCAATTATTCGCTGCAGATCGCCGTCATGGGCCTCACCGCCATGATCTTCGCCGCCATGTCGGATTCGACTTATGCGCTGGCCGCCGGCCGCGCCGGTCGCATCCTGTCCGCCCGCCGCGTCAAGCTCCTGTCCAGGATCAGCGGCAGCTTCATGATCGGCGGCGGCCTGTGGCTGGCGTTTTCACGGTCGAAGTGAGCACCGCCGCCTTTCCTTCCCCCTTGTGGGGGAAGGTGGATCGGCGCGCAGCGCCGAGATGGTTGAGGGGTGCGTGACGGAGTGAGGCGTCGGCGTTCCCCGGAACACCCCTCATCCGACCTCGCTTCGCGAGGCCGCCTTTTCCCGCGAGGGGAGAGGGTAAGGAGGCGGATTTAAAGCCGCCCCAGCCGTTCCAGCAACAGCGCGAAGAAGCCGTCATGGTCGATGTCGCCCATCACCTTGGCGTTCTTTTCCCGCTTGGTGACGCCCCACCAGTCGATCACGGTCATGCCCATGGTCAGTTCCGAGCTGGTTTCCACGCTGACATTGCAGTTACGGCCTTTGAACAGCTCCGGTTTCAACAGGTAGGCGATGACGCAGGGGTCATGCAGCGGCCCGCCATCGGTGCCGTATTTCTCCTCGTCGAAACGCTCGAAAAACTCCAGCATCTCGGCCGTTGCGGTACCGACCTTGGTGCCGAGCTTGCGAAAGGCCTGGGTGCGCTTGGCGGTGGTCAGCGCCTTGTGGGTGACGTCGAGCGGCATCAGCACGATCGGAATGCCGGATTTCAACACCACCTCGGCCGCGTGCGGATCGACATAAATGTTGAATTCGGCCGCCGGCGTGACATTGCCGCCTTCGAAGAAGCCACCGCCCATCAGGATAATTTCCTTGGTGCGCGGCGCGATCCTCGGCTCGCGGATCAGCGCCAGCGCGATATTGGTGAGCGGCCCGAGAGCGCACAGCGTGATGCTGCCGCTCTCTTCCTTCATCAGCGTCTCGACGATGAAATCGACGGCGTACTTATCCTGCAGCTTCATCGTCGGTTCGGGCAATTGCGGCCCGTTGAGGCCGGTTTGGCCATGCACCGCCTCGGCCGTAACCAGTTCACGCGCCAGGGGACGGACGGCGCCGGCATAGACCTTTATGTCGGGTCGGCCGGCCAGTTCGCAGATCTTGCGGGCGTTCTTTTCGGTAAGGTTCAGCGGCACGTTGCCGGCTACGGCTGATATGCCGACGATCTCCAGCTCGGGGCTGCCAAGCGCCAGCAATATGGCGACGGCATCGTCCTGGCCAGGATCCGTGTCGATGATGATCTTGCGTGTTTGGGGCATTTCAATTCCTTGTTTGGCCATGAGCCCATGCGTCCGAGCGAGCATGCGAAACGCATCGAACCGGCCTTGAGCTGCCGAACCGCTCCGCCCGGGGGACGAATCCCGGCGCAGCGCTTCTCCTTGCATCTCACTGCCGTTTCAAGCGCCATGTCGATCATTCTTGTGAGTCCACGACGTGGTCTTTTTGGGCGGGTGTTTTGATGGCTTGAACTTGGTCGTGGGGCGGACCATATCAAGACCATCGGGAAAAATGCCATCTGGGTTTTTCCAGTTTATGTCGCTCTTGAGAGGACAATGTAACATGAGCCGAATGACGCCTTTCTCCAGTCCGCTTCTCCTGGGTTTCGACGCCATGGAAAAGACGCTGGAGCGCCTGGCGAAATCCGGTGACAGCTATCCTCCTTACAACATCGAGCGGCTCAGCGGCGCCGACGGCAAGGCCGAAAGGCTGCGCATCACGCTCGCTGTCGCCGGTTTCGCCGAAAGCGATCTCGATGTCACCACGGAGGAAAACCAGTTGGTCGTGCGCGGTCGTCAGACCGACGATACCGAGCGCGAATTTCTTCACCGCGGCATCGCCGCACGCCAATTCCAGCGCTGCTTCGTGCTGGCCGACGGCATGCGGGTGATCGCGGCGGAGTTGAAGAACGGCCTTTTGTCGATCGATCTCGATCGGCCCGAGTCCGAGCGGCTGGTACGGAAAATAAACATATCGGTGAAAGACTGATCTTTGCCGATGGCTCTCATGCGGGATGGCCTACTGCCCAGGACCAGGGCGGCGTCTCGCGCCAAGGAGGCTTGAAATGACCAGAATTGACCAAAATCCCACCATGACCAGCGGTGAATTCGCCCATCTCGGCGAGGGCTCGGTCGCTTATCTGCGCAAGGTAACGAGCGAGGAACTGCTCGGCCGTTTCCCGGGCATTGGCGAAATCGCGCCCGGCATGGAATTGTGGGCGCTGTTTGCCGCCAACGGCCAGCCGATCCTGCTTTCGGATGCGCGCGATCGCGCGCTGGCCGGCGCCATGGAAAACGACCTGACCACGGTCGCCATTCATTAAGGCGATTTTCCGCTGAAAACGAACGGGGCCGCCCGTGGCGGCCCTCGACCATCGTTTATCCAGAAAACGTCAGGCCGCGTGCGAGGCCTGGGTGTCCGACAGAAGCGCGTGGATTGCCACGGCGTCGCGCGTTCCCCTGATCTTGGCCACCGTATCGGCGTCGCGCAGCACCCGCGCGATGCGCGACAGCGCCTTCAGATGATCGGCGCCGGCCCCTTCAGGGGCCAGCAGCAGGAACACCAGGTCGACCGGCTGGTCGTCGAGCGCCTCGAAATCGACCGGCGTCTCCAGGCGGGCGAACACGCCGGCGATGCGCTTCACGCCGGCCAGCTTGCCGTGCGGAATGGCGATGCCGTTGCCGACCCCGGTCGAGCCGAGCCGCTCGCGCTGCAGGATGGTGTCGAACACCTCCCGCTCCGGAATGCCGGAAATCGCGGCCGCCCTCTCCGACAGCAATTGCAGAAGCTGCTTCTTGGAGTTCGCCTTCAACGCCGGCAATATCGCCGGAACGTTGATGAGATCGCTCAGATCCATACTTGAAAATCCCTTGTTCGCCTGCCGTCACCAGTCCCCACCCCTCGTGCGGCCGGTTTTATCCCTGTGCGACCTTGGTCGTGGACGGATCGATCCAGCCGATGTTCCCATCCGGCCGGCGATAGACGATGTTGACGTGATTGTTTCCGGCGTTGCGGAAGACGAAGACCGGACTGTCCTTTGTGTCGAGTTCTATGACCGCCGACGCCACCGACATGGTCTTCAGCGTCATGGTCGATTCGGCGACGATGGCCGGCGCAAAATCCTCCGGAATGTCCTCGTCGTCATCGGCGAGCGGCGCCATCACCGTGTAGGCGATATCGGTGAGCTCGCCATTGCCCGAATTGTGCGATTTCAGCCGGCGCTTGTAGCGCCGAAGCCGGGTTTCCAGACGATCCGCCGCGGCCTCGAAAGCCAGCGTCGGGTCCTGGGCATCGCCGGTCGCCTGCAGCGAAGCGCCGGAATCCAGCCGGATCATGCAATCCGCCGAATAGCGCGAGCCCGATTTGATGACGGTGACATGTCCGGCAAAGCCGCGGTCGAAATATTTGCCGATCGCCTCGCCGACACGATCGTTGATGCGCGTACGGAACGCATCGCCGATATCCATGTGTTTTCCCGATATGCGCAGATTCATCTGAAAACTGACCTTCCTTGCTCAGGCTTCAAACTGGCCGGAGTTTATACTCGTGGTCCGTGCGCACAAGCTTTGCGGCGTCACTCGCGCCGATTTAAATCCAAACTTTCCGGTTGATCACAAGCCGCCTTCTTGACCATCCCTAGGCCATTGTCGTGACGGACCATCCGCTGGCGGGCGCCGAGCCCGTCTCATGCGGGCGGGCTTCTAGCCACTTCACCGCAGCTTGTCAATGAAGCACGAACCCTGTGGAAATCGCCGAACCTAGCGCCCGGCGCTGGCAAGGGCCCGCTTCTCGCGCCGGCGCTGCACCGAGGACGGGATATTCATGCCTTCCCTGTATTTGGCGACCGTACGCCTGGCGATATCGACGCCGCTTTCGCGCAACATGTCGACGATCGCGTCGTCGGACAGGACGTCGACGGTTTTTTCCTCGTCGATCAATTGCTTGATGCGGTCACGCACCGCTTCCGACGAATGCGCCTCGCCACCGCCCGACGAGGCGATCGAGGCGGTGAAGAAATAGCGCAGTTCGAACACGCCGCGCGGCGTCAGCATGTACTTGTTCGCGGTGACCCGGCTGACGGTCGATTCGTGCATGCCTATGGCGTCGGCCACCGTGCGCAGGTTGAGCGGCTTCAGCTGGCGCACGCCATGGACGAGGAAGGCATCCTGCTGGCGCACGATCTCCGATGCGACCTTGAGAATGGTCTTTGCCCTCTGATCGAGGCTGCGCGTCAGCCAATTGGCGTTCTGCAGGCACTCGGCCAGGAAATCCTTTTCGGCCTGGTTCTTGGCGTGCGGCGAAACCTGGGCGAAATAGATGTGGTCGACCAGCACGCGCGGCAGCGTTTCGGCGTTGAGCTCGACCGTCCAGCTGCCGTCATTGGCCGCGCGCACCTCGACATCGGCAATGACGGCGTCGCTGGCGCCGCCCGAAAATGCCATGCCCGGCCGCGGATCGAGCGCCCGGATCTCGGCCAGCATGTCCAGCAGGTCCTCTTCGTCGACGCCGCAGATCCGCTTCAGCGTGTGGAAATCGCGGCGCGCCAGGAGTTCGAGATTGGCAATCAGCGCCTTCATCGCCGGATCGAGCCTGTCGCGCACGGCAAGTTGCAGCGACAGGCATTCGGCAAGGTCGCGGGCGAACAGGCCGGCCGGCTCGAAGGTCTGGCACACCGACAGCACCTTGGCCACGGCGTCGGCGCCGCTACCAAGGCGCGAGGCTATCTCAGCCATATCGGCGCGCATATAGCCGGTCTCGTCGAGGCCGTCCGCGAGTTCGCCGGCGATCAGGCGCGCCGCCGGATCGGCGAAAGCGAGCGCGATCTGCTCGCTGACATGATCGCGCAGCGTGATCGCGGTCGCCGCCATGTCGCCGGCATCGAAGCCTTCGGACGAGGACGTGCCGCCATTGCCGGTCGCCGATTTCCACTGTGCCGTGAGGTCTGGTCCGAGCCGCTCGCTGGTGCCCGGGTCGTCCGGGAACAGGTTCTCCAGCGATGTGTCGAGCTTTTCCGAGATCGCCTCGGCGCTCCATCCCGCTTCGGTCTCGAACCAGTCGCCGTCGTCGGCCGTTTCCGGTGCCGCCTCGGTCCTCGGCGCCTGGTCGCTGGCGGCGTCGTCCTGCGGCTCGGCGCGCTCCAGCAACGGGTTGCGCTCGATCTCCTCGTCGATGAAGTGCTCGAGTTCGGCATGGGTGAACTGCAGCAGCCGGATCGACTGCATCAGCTGTGGCGTCATCACCAGCGACTGCGACTGTCGTAGCTGTAGTTTCGCCGCCAACGCCATGGTTCGGTTTCAAACGCCTCGTCTGCATCCGGACTGCCGGAAGGAATTTTCGCGAACCGATAGAAACTGGCCCGGCTTTTGCTTGTCAAGGCAAACGCTAGCAAAACCCGCTTACCGGAGCGTTATCCCGGAGCAAAATCACGAAAAAGCGGCCCCTGACAGGCAAAAAATCGCGTCAGGAAACAAATTTCACGCTCAAAGCGTGAATCCCTCGCCCAGATAGAGCCGCCGCACGTCGGGATTTGCGACCACTTCATCGGCCCGGCCATGAGTGAGCACCTGGCCGGCATGGATGATGTAGGCGCGGTCGATCAGGCCGAGCGTCTCGCGCACATTGTGATCGGTGATGAGCACGCCGATGCCGCGCGCCGTCAAATGACGCACCAGTTGCTGGATGTCGGCGACGGCAATCGGGTCGATGCCGGCGAAAGGCTCGTCGAGCAGCATGTAGGCCGGGCGCGTGGCCAGCGCACGCGCGATCTCCAGGCGCCGACGTTCGCCGCCGGAAAGCGACATCGATGGCGCCTTGCGCAGATGGCTGATGTGGAACTCCTCGAGCAGTTCGTCGAGGCTGCGCTCGCGCTCCTTGCGGCTCTTTTCGACCACTTCCAGCACGGCGCGAATGTTCTGCTCGACGCTGAGGCCGCGGAAGATCGAGGCCTCCTGCGGCAGATATCCGATGCCCAGACGAGCACGCCGGTACATCGGCATGGAGGTGACATCGAAGCCGTCGATCTCGATCGTGCCCTCGTCCACCGGCACCAGGCCGGTGACCATGTAGAAACAGGTGGTCTTGCCGGCACCGTTCGGACCGAGCAGCCCGACGGCCTCGCCGGCACGCACCCCGAGCGTGACGCCGCTGACCACCTTGCGACCCTTGTAGCTCTTGGTCAGGCCCTTGGCGATCAAGGTTCCCTTGAACTTCGCCTTATCGGCGGTGACCGTGGCCGGAGCCGAAACCTTGCCGGCGGCCCGCCCCGGAAGACGCGCCGTCAGCGACGACAGGCTGGCCATCAGGGGTTCGTCGCTCCCGATTTCGGCGGTGGCGTCATCGACATGATGACACGTCCGCCGCAGCCGTCGACATTGGCGAGGCCAGTCTTCATCTGCACGGTGAGCTTGCAGCCCTTGAGGACATTGGGGCCTTGCGACAGCACCACTTCCTTGCCGGACAGGACCAGCACCTGCGTCTTCATGTCGAAGGTGCCATTGTCACCGGTCGCGATCTGGTCATTCGACTTGATGTAAACTTTTCCGCTGACTTCAAGGTGGTCGATGTTGGCGGAGCCGGTCATCGCCGCTCCCGCTGCTTCCGTCCCCTTTGCGGCCGCGTTCGGGTCCTTGACGTAGTAGACCATCATCTTGCCGGACTTGAGCAGGGTCGGTCCCTGCACGACCGTGACGTTGCCGGTGAACACGGCGACGTTGTCCGCCTGCCGGACCTCCAGCTTGTCGCTCTCGATCTGGATGGGCTTGTCGCCCGACAGTTTGAGCCCGGACGCGCTCTCGGCGCTGGATTGCGCCTGCGCCGGCGCAAGCCCCAGCAAGAGCAGCGCCGAAGCTGCGGCGGCAAGCCGTGTCGAACTAATGAGCCACATTCGCTTCTTCGCCCTTTGCCTCTGCCGCCTTCAGATTGGCGGGATCGATATTGACGCGCACCTTGTTCTCGAACACCAGAACCTTGCCATTGTCCTGCACCGACAAGGAATTCGCGGTGATCTGCGACCCGTCACGGCTGACGTCCACGGGGTCATCCGTCTTCATAGTGCCTTTGCCCATGTCGAGGAAGACCGATTTGAACTTGGCCTGAAGGCCGTCGGTCGTGGCGATCGTGACGTCGCTGGTCAGGTGCATCGTATTGCCGTCGCGATCGTAGGTGCCATGCGTGGCTTTGATCGCAGCGACATTGTCGGCCGCGATCGGCACCTTGGCGTCGATGCCGTCGAGTTCGATGATGCCTTGCGTGCTGACGTCCTGTATGGCGCGCAATGCCGTCATGGAATAGGGCAATTTCTGCTTGGTGAAGCCGTTGAGCTTGGGGTTGGCCATCACCAGCTTGCCGTTGGAAAAGGCGGTGCCTTCCGCCTGGACCGCGACGGACACCGGTGCGGCGAGGTAGGAATAGACCGGGAAGGCAATGGCGATCAACGCCGCCAGCACCGGCACGGCGAATTTGAGCACGCGCACCCGGCGCGAATGCCGCCGTGCGCGATCGAACGCGTCCCCCCTCGCCGGGCCGTCCGCCGGGGGAGCCAACTCCGTCTCGGTGCTGCTCGCTTCACTCGTTCGCGCTAACATAACTGCTTTCTTCTAAAACCCCTGCCCCGCCGGGCAACACCGCCTATAGGTGGGACGTCGGCGCTTTCAAGCAAGCACAAGCCGACGAAAACCGCGAAAATGTGACAGTTGCTGTCGTGCAGATCAGAACGGATCAACACCGACAGCCCTGCTTCATAGCAGAAATAGACGTCTGGCGTACATTTTTCGTTACCATCGGCTCTCCCCTTATCTGCCGTTCGTTTCACGGACCAATCACGAAACCGACGTCTTGGCGGACGCTGACGCGCACTTGCCTCGCGTGCGCCGCGCGCGGATTGCCGCGTCATGCGCAGACGGAACTGCTTCCAGACCGGGACGTCATGGTCTAAAAGCATCTCTTTCCATCGACCGTGAGGCTGACCATGGCATTGAGAGCCGACGACCTGATCGACCGCCGCCGCTTGCGGCGTAAGCTGACCTTCTGGCGCGCTGCGGCCATCGCCATCGTTGCGCTCGGCGTCATTGCGATCTCGGCCTGGTTCTATCGCGACGATTTCGGCGGCTCGGCCGTCGATCATATCGCCAAGGTCAGGATCGAAGGCACCATAACCGAGGACGACGAACTGATCGAGCGGCTGGAAGCCATCCGCAAGTCGCCGAGGGTGAAAGGCGTGATCCTCGCCATCGATTCCCCCGGCGGTACCACCGTCGGCGGTGAATCGATCTATGAGGAGGTGCGCAAGCTCGCCGCCGACAAGCCTGTCGCGGCCGAGGTCGGCACGCTCGCCGCGTCGGCCGGCTACATGATCGCGAGCGCCACCGATCACATCGTCGCCCGCAAGACCTCGATCGTCGGCTCGATCGGCGTGTTGATCCAGTATCCTGATGTCAGCGGCCTGATGGACAAGCTCGGCGTCAAGCTGGAGGAAGTGAAATCCTCGCCGCTCAAGGCCTCGCCCTCGCCTTTCAAGCCGACCAACGACGACGAGCGCGCCATGGTCCGCAAGCTCATCCTCGACAGCTACGACTGGTTCGTCGGCATCGTCGCCGAACGCCGCAAGATGACCCGCGAGCAAGCGCTGGCGCTCGCCGACGGATCGATCTTCACCGGTCGCCAAGGGGTCGCCAACGGCCTGATCGACGCCGTCGGCGGCGAGACCGAGGCGATCGACTGGCTGGCGACCAAGGGCGTCGACTCGAAACTCAAGGTGGTCGAATGGAAGGACACGGAGCGGCGCGGCGGCTTCCTGTTTTCCAAAGCGATGGTGCGCACGATCGCCGGCGCGCTCGGCCTGCCGGACTACAGCGGCGATATCATCCATGAACTTGGCGCCGACCGCTTGTTTCTTGACGGTCTCGTTTCCGTCTGGCACCCTTGAGATGCCGTTTGGGGTGGATGAAAAAGCAAACAAAATCATCCTCATAATTTCGACCGCACCGATTTCAGGGGACCCGTCCGATGATCAAGTCCGAACTTGTGCAGATTATTGCCACGCGCAATCCGCATCTTTTCCTGCGCGACGTTGAAAACATCGTCGGCGCGATTTTCGACGAGATCACCGACGCGCTCGCCGAAGGCAACCGGGTCGAATTGCGTGGCTTCGGCGCCTTTTCGGTGAAAAACCGCCCCGCCCGCACCGGCCGCAACCCGCGCACTGGTGAATCCGTCGAGGTCGAGGAGAAATGGGTGCCTTTCTTCAAGACCGGCAAGGAACTGCGCGAAAGGCTGAATGGCGGAAAGTAGGCGCGACGCCAGACCGGCCCTTCCCGGGAGGTCGGTTTCCGACGGAAAACATCATGCTCAATCGCTTCATGCTCATCGTGGTCTTCGTGCCCCTGGCGATCATCCTGATCGCGTTGGCCGTCGCCAATCGCGAACTCGTCGCCTTCACGCTGGATCCATTCAATCCCGGCAATCCGGCGCTGACGCTCACTTTGCCGCTGTTCATCTTCCTGTTCCTGGCCCTCGCCGTCGGCATGGTCGTCGGCAGCCTGGCGACCTGGGTCAAGCAGGGACGCTACCGCAAGCTGGCGCGCCAGCGCGGCGTCGAGGCCGAGAACCTGCGCCAGGCGATCGGCCGCACCCCGTCGACACCGCAGGGACCGGTGCTGCCGAAGCCGACCAACTGACCGCCGCACGGGCTGTGGGTTCTCGGGTCCGCGATTTTCTTCACGGAGTTTCCCATGCTGACCATTTCGGCCGCAGAGGTCGACCAGTCGTTGACCTTCCCGGGCCTAGTGGAGACGCTGCGCGTGGCTTTCCGTGACGGCGCGGTGCAACCTGTCCGGCACCATCACACGGTCGAACGGCCGGACGGTGCGGCCTCGACCTTGCTGCTGATGCCGGCCTGGACCGACTTCAACGCAGCCGGCATCTCGGCCGGGGGACACATCGGCGTCAAGATCGTTACCGTCTCGCCCGACAACAATGCCATCGGCAAACCGGCGGTGATGGGGGTCTATCTCCTGCTCAACGGCGCCACCGGCGAACCGGAGGCCCTGATCGACGGCCAGCGGCTGACGCAATGGCGCACGGCCTGCGCCTCGGCGCTCGCCGCATCCTATCTGGCGCGCGAAGACGCTTCCCGGCTGCTGGTGATCGGGGCCGGTGCGCTGTCGCCATTCCTCGCCAAGGCGCATTGCGCCGTGCGGCCGATCAGGACCATCCGCATCTGGAATCGCACCTTGGACAACGCCGAGAAGGTCGCCGCCGGACTGCGCGCCGAGGGCTTCGCGGCGAGCGCAGCGACCGATCTCGACGCCGAGCTCGGCCAGGCCGATATCGTCTCGTCGGCGACGATCGCCACCGATCCGCTGATCAAGGGCGCCCGCCTGAAGCCGGGTAGCCATGTCGACATGGTCGGCGGCTTCACCCCGACAATGCGCGAAAGCGACGACGAGGCGATAAGGCGCGCCCGCGTCTATGTCGACACCCGCGCCGGCGCCACGAAGGAGGCGGGCGACATCGTCATACCGCTCGCTTCGGGCGTGCTGAAACCGGAAGCCATCATAGCCGACCTGTACGAGCTGGCGCGCGGTCAGAAGCAAGGGCGCCGGAGCGCCGACGAGATCACGCTGTTCAAGTCGGTCGGCGCCGCGCTCGAGGACCTTGCCGCCGGCATTGCCGTCTACAAGGCGCTCAGGACCTAGCTTACTGTCCCGGCTGGTTAGCGCCATAGCTTCGGCGATTACGGCGAAATCGGCCGCGCTTATCGAGAACAGGCCGAAGCGCAGTTGATACCCCCAATTCGGCTTGCCGGCCGTGAAGTCCAGCCTGTCGAGCAATGGCTTGATCGGCGCTTCCCCGGCCGCCGCCCAGTCGACGTCGCGGCGAAAGGGCGTGAAGCCGCCGCCCATGTCGCCTTGATAGGGTTCTCCCTCCCGTACCGTGCCGATCGCCGTGAACGCCCGCAGCCCGTCTTTCTCGCCCAAAATCGTTGTCGGCGAATAATAAACAATGCCGTCCCCGGGCTGCATCCGCCGCAGCGGCGCCGCCTTGCCGTGGTTGACCTGCATAAAGCCGCCCTCGCGGCCGCGCCGGACGTGCTGCGCCGACGCCACCGCGATCCAATACGCGCTCATTCCTGCTCCCCGTCGGCCTGCTGCCCGTCCGACAGCCAGTAGACCCGCAGGCGATGGTTGTCGGGATCGAGCGCAACGAAGGTGCGGCCGAAATCCATGTCGGTCGGCGCCTGCAGGATTTTCAGCCCACGTCCGGACCAGTCGGCATGGGCGGCATCGACTGCCTCGGGCGTATCCAGGGCAAAGACGATCTCGGCGCCGCCACCGGTCGCTGCCGCCGCCGGTTCCACCGTATGCCTCGACCAGAGACCGAGTTTGAAACCGTTGTCGAGCACGAACAGCACGAATGTCGGCGCGCTTTCGACCGGCTCGCGGCCGAGCAGCGCGCTGTAGAAGGCGCCGCTACGCTGCGGCTGGTCGACGTAGAGGATGACGAAATTGGGGGTGACCATGTCTGTTCTCCAGGGGTTTCGACCGGGACAGATATAAAGCGCATCACTGTCAGATTCTGGCAGTATCCGTCACGAAAGGCGCCCTGGACAGCTTACACACCGCTAACGCCGTGGGGTGTCGAGCGTTGCCCGCCATTCCTTCAGCAGCGCCTGACGGCGGCGCGGATAGCGCAGATCCGTCGTCTTGAGCTCGGCTATGCGGTCGGCGCGAAAATGCCGGAAATCCTGCCGTATTTCGCACCACGCCACCACGACCCGCACCTTGTCGAAGAAACCAAGCGCGAACGGCCACACGATGCGCCGCGAGCCCGCGCCACCGGCATCGCGATAGAAGAAGTCCAGCTTGCGCTCGTTGCGGATCGCCTGCCGCACCAGGCCGAGATCGATGCTTTCAACAGTCGGGGCGGGCGGCCCGACCAGCAGTGTGGTGGCGTCGAGATCCTCGCGCAGATCCTCAGGCAGCACCGACGCGATCTTGGCAAGCGCGTTGACGGCCGCTGACGAAAGCCGCGAATCCGGCTGCTTGGCGACCCAGCGCGAACCGAGCACAATTGCCTCGATCTCCTCGTCGCTGAACATCAACGGCGGCAGCATGAATCCGGGCTTCAGCACATAGCCGAGCCCCGCCTCGCCCTCGATCGGCGCCCCCTGGCCCTGCAGCGTTGCGATGTCCCGGTAAAGCGTGCGAATTGAAATCCCGAGTTCGTCGGCGAGCGACTGCCCGCTCACCGGCATGCGATGCCGGCGCAATGTCTGGATCAGGTCGAGCAGGCGTTCGGAGCGGGACATATCGAAGATTTGCCTGTTTCTTTGATATTGGTCCATCGCAAGCCGACATGATCAGGCGACGCTTGCGCGGCGGACTTGGTTGCGAAGCCGGTTGCCCTATGTCAAAAGCGGCCACGCCTCGGAGATGCTCCTGCTTGAAATCTTTTCGCGACAAACGCCGCGACAGCCGTCCGCCCGCAAAAAGCGGTGCGCAACGGGTGCGTCCGCATGAAGGTCGTGGAACGGCCCGGCCGGACGCCAAGCCGCATGAGCGGCCCGACGCCAGGGCCGACGAGCGCCCCGAACCGAAGTCGGCGCCCCGCATTCTGGCCCGTCGCGACGGCGCTCTTCCGGCCGAACAGATTCCGCTGATCCTCGAAGTGGCGCCGAATGGCGACTATGCGCTGCTCGACAGCGGCGCCGGCCAGAAGCTCGAACAATACGGTCCTTATCGGATCGTCCGCCCAGAGGGCCAGGCGATCTGGCAGAAGGCGCTACCGGCAAGGGAATGGGACCGCGCCGACGCTGTCTTCACCGGCGATACCGACGAGGAAGGCATTGGCCGCTGGCGCTTCCCCGGGACGCCGCTCGGCGAGACCTGGCCTATGAAGCACGACGGCATCGACTATCTCGGCCGCTTCACCTCGTTTCGCCACGTCGGCGTGTTTCCCGAGCAGGCCTCGCACTGGGATCACATGGCCGGACTGATCGCGGCGGCCAGGCGGCCGGTCAAGGTGCTCAATCTGTTCGGCTATACCGGCCTTGCCTCGCTGGTGGCGGCGCGCGCCGGCGCCGAGGTCACCCATGTCGATGCCTCGAAAAAGGCGATCGGCTGGGCCCGCGAAAACCAGGAGATGGCCGGACTTGGCAACAAGCCGATCCGCTGGATCGTCGAGGACGCGGTGAAATTCGCCGAGCGCGAGGAGCGCCGCGGCAGCCGCTATGACATCGTTCTGTTCGACCCGCCCGCCTATGGCCGCGGCCCCAAGGGCGAGGTCTGGCAGTTGTTCGAGGACCTGCCGGCATTGACCAATCTCTGCCGATCGATCCTGACCCCGAAACCGCTTGCCGTGGTGCTGACCGCTTATTCGATCCGCGCCTCCTTCTTCGCCATCCATGCCCTCATGCGCGACACCTTTGCCGGCATGGGCGGCAGGGTTGAATCGGGCGAATTGATCATCCGCGAAAAATCGGCGGGCCGCGCGCTGTCGACCTCGCTGTTCTCGCGCTGGGTGGCCTGATGAGTGGATATGACGGCGCCCGTCCGGTCGGGCAGGTGAAAGAGGTCACCAGCCTCGCCAATCCGCTGGTCAAGGACATCAAGGCGCTAGCCTTGAAAAAATTCCGCGACCAGCAGAACGCCTTCATGGCCGAGGGACTGAAGCTGGTCATCGATGCGCTCGACCTCGGCTGGCATATCAGGACCCTGGTCTTCGCCAAGGCCGGACGCGGCAACGCGGCGGTGGAGAAGGTCGCTGCGCGCACGGTGGCTTCCGGCGGCACGGTGCTTGAAGTCTCGGAAAAAGTGCTTGTCGCCATAACCCGCCGCGACAATCCGCAAATGGTGATCGGCGTTTTCTCGCAGAAATTCCTGGCCCTGAAGGATATCCGCGCCGACAATGGCGATGTCTGGGTGGCGCTCGACCGGGTGCGTGATCCCGGCAATCTCGGCACCGTCATCCGCACGGTGGACGCCGTAGGCGCGAAGGGCGTGATCCTGGTCGGAGACACCACCGATCCCTTTTCGGTGGAGACGGTGCGCGCCACCATGGGCTCGATCTTCGCCGTTCCGGTGGCCAAGGCGACGACCGACGCATTCCTCGCCTGGCGCGGCGGGTTTTCTGGCCTCGTCGCCGGCACGCACCTCAAAGGCGCGGTCGACTACCGCTCGGTCGATTTTTCCCGGGGGCCGGTGCTGCTGATGATGGGCAATGAACAGCAAGGCCTGCCCGAAAGCCTGGCGGCGAGTTGCGACAGGCTGCTCAGGATTCCGCAGGCAGGCCGAGCCGATTCGCTCAATCTTGCCGTCGCCACCGGCGTCATGCTGTTCGAGATCCGCCGCGGCGCGCTGAAGCTGGATCCAATGGTGGATCCGCAATGAGGGTTGCCCAATCGTGAAATCATGGTCTCCCTATGCGCTGCTGGTCGTCGCGGCGATCGCGCTCGACCAGTGGATAAAACATTTGGTCGAGATCGGCCTTCCCTTTCAGGAAAAGCTCGATCTCCTGCCCTTCCTGGCGCTGTTTCGCACCTATAATACCGGCATCGCCTTCTCGATGTTCTCATCCTTCGGCGATACCGGGCTGGTGATCATCGCCGTTCTCGTCGTCGCCTTCGTGCTCTATCTGGCCACGCACACGCCAGCGGGCCATGTTATTGCCCGCACCGGCTTTGCCCTGATCATCGGTGGCGCGCTCGGCAATCTGATCGACCGCGCCGTCTACGGCCACGTCATCGACTACATCCTGTTCCACACTCCGGTCTGGTCCTTCGCCGTGTTCAATCTCGCCGATGCCTTCATTTCGGTCGGCGCCGCGCTGGTCGTGCTTGACGAAGTTTTGGGCTGGCGGCGCCAGCCCAAGCCCCAGGGTCCCGACGCCTGACCGATTGACCCGGCGCGGCCGCCGCAGCAGAGTCCAAACGTCGATAGATCGAGGAGAGAAAAATGCCCGAAACCTTCAAAGCCATCCTCGTTTCGCGCGACGCCGAAAAGAAACAGTCGGTGGCGGTGACCGACCTCACCGAAGCCGATCTCATGGACGGTGACGTCACCGTCGCAGTCGAAGCGACGACGGTGAACTACAAGGATGGGCTCGCAATATCAGGCAAGGCGCCGGTCATTCGCCGCTGGCCCTTGGTGCCAGGCATCGATTTCGCCGGAACGGTCTTATCCTCTTCCCATCCCGACTGGCGCAAGGGAGACAAGGTCATCCTGAACGGCTGGGGTGTCGGCGAGACGCATTTTGGCGCCTATGCCGGGCGCGCCCGCGTCAACGGCGACTGGCTGGTGCCGCTCCCCGACGGCATCAGCGCGCATGACGCGATGGCGGTCGGCACCGCCGGCTATACCGCAATGCTGTGCGTCATGGCACTGGAGCGGCACGGCATCGTGCCCGATCGCGGGCCCGTGGTGGTGACGGGCGCGGCCGGCGGCGTCGGCTCGGTCGCGGTCTCCATCCTGTCCAGCCTGGGCTATCACGTCATTGCCTCGACAGGGCGCAATGCCGAAAGCCCGTATCTCATCGATCTTGGCGCCGCGGAGGTGATATCGCGCGACGAACTCAGCCAGCCGACCAAGCCGCTCGCCAAGGAGCGTTGGGCGGGCGGCATCGATTCCGTCGGCAGCCACACACTGGCCAATGTGCTCTCTATGACCTCCTATGGCGGTGCCGTCGCGGCCTGCGGCCTGGCCGGCGGCATGGACCTGCCGTCGAGCGTGGCACCTTTCATCCTGCGCGGCGTTTCGCTGCTCGGCATCGATTCGGTGATGGCGCCGAAACCGGTGCGGCTCGAGGCCTGGCGCCGCATCGGCGCCGACCTGGATCTGCGCAAGCTCGCCAGCCTGTCCACGACCATCGGCTTCGACAACATCATCGACGCCGCGCGCGACATCGTCGACGGCAAGATCCGCGGCCGCGTCGTCGTAGACATGCAGTGAGTTCGCCGGGGTAAAACAACCTATCCGCTAAAATTCGAACGATCCCCCGCAGGCTTCCATAATTTCTGTCCGGTAGGGTTTTCGCATGGTCGCGGAATCCGGCATCCAGGAAGCGGAGACTGGCGAAGACGTCGATGCGGTACCCCCGCCGGCGTCGGCGCGGCGGTTCGTCGCCGCACCGCCGCTGGCGCCTGAGCCGCAACAGGCCAGGAATGAGCCGCGATTGGCCGGCCGCGAAGGCTTGCCGCTGCTGACCTTCGTCGCCATCATCATGCTGGCGGGGTTGACCCACCTGACCGGCGCGCCGATCTTCATCAGCCTCGCTTTGCTGGCGACCGGCCTTGCCGGCTTCGGCCTGCACCTGCGCGCCAGAAGGAACGAATACCGCACCGCCGCGCTGCTTGATGAAACCACGGCTCGCAGCCGTGCCGAGATCGAGACGCTGGCCGATCGCATGTGGGAGATGCAGGAGAGCGAAGAGCGCTTTCGCGGCCTGATCGACGCGCTTGGCGATCTCGTCATTCATCGCGACCGCGACGGCTATATCGTCTATGCCAACAAGGTGTTCGCCGATCTCGTCGAGGTCGATCAGCGCGACCTCGCCGGCAAGACCCTGGCGGAACTTGGCATCGAAGTCGGTATCGTTCCCGACGCCGCCTTTTCCGACCATGAATGCCTGAGTTCCACCGACGTCGCCATCCGCACCCCTGGCGGTTCGCGCTGGTTCTCGTGGATCGAACTGTCGGTGCGCGACAAGGACAGCGGTTCTGTCTCGCATCGCGCCATCGCCCGCGACATCACCGCCCGCAAGCGTGCCGAATCCTCGCTGATCACCGCGCGCGAGCGGGCCGAATACGCAAGCCAGGCCAAATCGCGCTTCCTCGCCACCGTCAGCCATGAAATCCGCACGCCGATGAACGGCATCATGGGCATGGCCAGGCTGTTGGCCGATACCAGCCTGTCGCCGGAGCAGCAGACCTATGTCGGCGCCATTTCGACCTCGGCCAGCGCGCTGCTGGCCCTCATCGAGGACCTGCTCGACTATTCCAAGATCGAGGCGGGACGCTTCGATCCCGAACCGCAGCCAATGTCGGTGCGCGAGATCGCCGACAACGTTGTCGAGCTCCTCGCCGCGCGCGCCTTCTCCAAGGATATCGGCCTCGGCTGCCATGTCGAGCCCGACGTGCCGCAATTGATCACCGCAGATCCGGGCCGGGTCAGGCAGGTGCTGCTCAACCTGATCGGCAACGCCATCAAGTTCACCGACAGCGGCGGGGTGCTGGTGAGTATAGCGCGCGCCCGCACTGAAACCACCGACCGCATATGCTTCACCATCGCGGATACCGGGCCAGGCCTGCATGAAGACGACATGGAGCGCATTTTCGAGGAGTTCGAGCAGGCCGACGGCACCTCGACGCGCGCGCATGGCGGAGCCGGTCTCGGTCTTGCCATCTCCAAGCGCCTGGTGACCGCCATGGGCGGCACGATTTCCGTCTCCAGCCGGTTGGGTCAGGGTTCGGAATTCGTCTTCGATATCCCGGCCATCTCCGCGAGCGAGCCACCACCGGGCCGGGTGGACGCGCTTCAGGGCAGGCACGCGGTAATCCTGTCGAGAAATATCGTCGAGGCCGACGCCATCGCCCGCAGCATCCGCGCCAATGGCGGCGCGGTCGATATCGCCACCACCGTGGCGCAGGCGGCATCGTTCTCCGGCGATTGCGACGTGCTGCTGGTCGACGCGGCCATGGAAGAGGGCGACGGAAGACTGCTCAAGCGGCTGCGCCAAAGCGGTTTTTCCGATTGCGAAGCCATCACGCTGATCGCCCCGACCGATCGCGGCATGCTCGGCGAGTTCCGCGCCAGCGGCTACGCGACCTTCCTCGCCAGACCGGTGCGAGGCGGAACACTTTTGCGTGTGCTTCTGAGCAGTCATGCGCCGGCGCTTGCCCCGACACGGCCGGAAAAGCCCCACCCGCCGGCGCTTCGCGCCGCCAGTGATCGCCAGCGTGGCCTGTCGGTGCTGATCGCCGAGGACAATGACATCAACGCCATGCTCGCTCGCGCCACGCTGCTGAAGGCCGGTCATCGCGTCAAGGTTGTCGGCAACGGCAAGGCGGCGGTCGAGGCCGTTACCGGTGCCGGACACAAACACCGCTTCGACGTGGTGCTGATGGACCTGCACATGCCGGTGATGGATGGGATGGACGCCATCGCCGCCATCCGCCGCCATGAGGAGGAGACGGCCGTGCCGCCAGTGCCCATCATGGTGCTGTCGGCCGACAGCCAGGAAAAGACCCGCCATGCGGTGCTCGCCCACGGCGCCAGCGGCTTTGTCACCAAGCCGCTCGACCCCGATGCACTGGTCGACGCCATCGAGGGGCAGGTCGCCGCCTGAGACTTTTTTTCTTCAATCTCCTGCCGAGCGGCGCCACCTTGCTTTTGCATAACGTAGCCGGTTGACCGTATTCGCCAGCCGACGAAGTATTGCCCGCGACGCCGTATCACGGTACTGTCACAATCCTGTTGCACCTACACCGTATCCCCGTGCCAAGAGGGATGGCTCGAAGGAGAATCACTCGTGCATACAGTTATGCCGGAATGTGACACTCGGCCGAACGCCGGCGGCGCCTTGCTTGCCGGGCGCAATGTCGATTCCGTCACAAAGGGCGCAGCGCTCGGCCGTATCGGCAACCTCGAAGTGCGGCTGGCCCGCAACGAGGCCGAGATCGCGGCCGCGCAGGAAGTGCGCTACCGGGTATTCTACGACGAGCTTGGCGCCAGGAAGAACCTGTTTCAGGTGCAGGACCGCCGTGATGCCGACCGCTTCGATCCGCACTGCGATCACCTGCTCGTCTTCGATACCTCGCTTTCCGGCCCCGAACATCGCCGCATCGTCGGGACCTACCGGCTGCTGCGGCAAGAAATCGCTGCGGCCGCCGGCGGCTTCTATTCCGAAGGCGAGTTCGAGCTGACCAAGCTCATCGCCCGTCACCCCGGCCAGCGCTTTCTCGAGCTCGGCCGCTCCTGCGTCCTGCCGGAATACCGTTCGAAGCGCACCATCGAGGCGTTGTGGCAAGGCATCTGGGCCTACATCAACCACTACGGCATTGGCGTGATGACCGGCTGTGCGTCTTTCCAGGGCACGGTGCCGGCGGCCCATGCCGAGGCGCTCACCTATCTGGCGCATCACTGCCGCACGAATTCGGCTTGGGACGTGCGCGCCGTCGCAGGCCGCTATTGTTCCATGGACCTGATGCCGATCGAGGCGGTCAATGCCAAGGCAGCGATCGCTGCGATGCCGCCCTTGGTCAAGGGCTATCTCAGGGTCGGCGCCCGCATCGGCGACGGCTGCGTCATCGATCGTGAATTCTCGACGGTCGATGTGTTCGTGGTGATGCCGGTCAAGGAGATCGGCGCCCGCTACGTCAATTATTACGGCGGGGAAGCGCAGCGTTTTGCGGCGTGAGTAGTAGTCGGTAGTCAGTAGTCAGTAGTCAGTAGTCAGTAGTCAGTAGTCAGTAGTGAAGACATCATAATTTACATCTACTGATTAACCCTACTCACTACTCACTACTCACTACTCACTACTCACTACTCCCTAATCCCTTCTCTCACGAAATATCCTCCGGCCGCCTGCCGGGCCGGCTCTTGTAGGACGCAAACGACCAGCCGAATTTGAGCGCGCCGCCGCGCACGGCGAATGCCGCGGCGAAACCGGCCAAGCCTGACACGATCTGCGGCAGTCCGGCGACATCGCCCAATGTGAAGATCGACGCGCCAACCAGGGCGGCCGTAACATAGATTTCCGGCCTCAGCAGCACCGAAGGCTCCCCTGCCAGCACGTCGCGCAGGATGCCGCCGAATGTGGCGGTCAGCACGCCGGTGATGACGGAAACGACCGGCGAACCGGTGATGGCCAACCCTTTGGCCGCACCCATCACCGAAAAAGCGGCTAGCCCGACGGCGTCGAGCCAGAGCAGCCACTTCCAGCGGGATTCGACACGGTGCGCGCTGAAAAACACCAGCACCGAAACCGCCGCGCAGATCAGCACATAGCTGGAATTGGCGATCCAGAAAACCGGCAGGTTAAGGATGACGTCGCGAAGAGTGCCGCCGCCGATGCCGGTGACGCACGCCAGGAAAAGGAAGCCGATAACGTCGAGCTGCTTGCGCGACGCGGCAAGCGCACCTGTCGCCGCGAAGACCGCAACGCCGGCATAGTCGAGAAGCGCGATGGGGTTCAAGGGCGGGACCAGGGAGTAAGGCAGCAGGGGAGTAGGGAAGTATGTTTAGCACGAAGCCGTACTGTTGATACGCCCCTTACTGCCTTACTGCCTTGCCCTATTCCCTATTCCCTATTCCCCTAACTACGCGTCCTTCTCCGCCTGCTCGTTGACGGGCCCCGGCTCGACCGGCGCTTCGCCAGCGGCGAGTTTCGGGCCGCCCTTGGCAACGCCGACCATGGCCGGGCGCAGCACCCGCTCCCCGATCGAATAGCCCGGCTGCACGACCTGCACCACCGTGTTGGCCGGCACATCGGGATTGGGCACTTCGAACATGGCCTGGTGGAAATTGGGATCGAACTTCTCGCCTTCCGGCGCGAGCTTCTTGACGCCGTGCCGCTCCAGTGCGGACAGCATGGCACGCTCGGTGAGATCGACGCCGTCGATCAGCGCCTTGAAACCCGCATCGCCGGACGCCTTGGCCTCGGCGGGAATAGCGTCCAGCGCGCGGCGCAGATTGTCCGAAACCGACAGCATGTCGCGGGCGAAGTTCGCGACCGCATAGGTACGCGCGTCATGCACGTCGCGCGCGGTGCGGCGACGCAGGTTCTCCATCTCGGCCGCAACGCGAAGCGCCCTGTCCTTCAGCTCTTCATTCTCCTTCAGGAGCCGCACAACCGCTTCATAATCGCCATCGACGCCACCTTCCGTGCGCTCGGCATTGGCTTCGGTCGCCTCAATTTCGTCGGGCGCGCGTTCGTCTTTTGCCTGGTCGCTCATCGCCGTTTCCCATCATCTCGAATAGTGTGGATTTTGAGCCCGATATCGAGGTTTGGTGGGCAAAAATCAAGGGGTAAGCGAAGGCACGCGCCCAGCCGTTCAAACCGAATGGCGATCAGTGCGATGCTTCGATTTTAATTCAAACTTTACCATAGCTTCCACCTTTGCTTGCCCCGGCGGCGCGATCGGGGAACCATTTGCTGGCTGGAGGATTTTCGAACCGACACAGGATTTTTGAAATGACACCCCGCGACAAGGGCGAAAAGAAAGATCGGATCGCCGCCGAAATCCGGCGCCAGCTAGGCACGGCGGCGGTGAGACGCTTTCTGCATGCGCTGCCGGCCTTTCGCGCCGAGAAAGACATTCCCGACCGCTTCCGGGACCAGCTCGAACGTCTCGACGGCCTGGAAAACAGCATGGCTGGCGGCGCGCGCCATTGATGCATGTGACCGGATGCGATCCGGGTTGGCAGAGTTGCAAGGGTTAGAACAGAACCTGAAGTCGCGGCCTGGATCGAGGATCCCGCGCCCCATCGCGACAATTACGCGCGGTAATTTCTCGTGATTAGCCTTGCGGGAGCCGGGCCCCTCCGCCTATGCTTCATGATGAACATGATTTCCCCTGAGACTGCCGCCAACAGTAAGCGCGCCTGGTTGAAGATCCTGGCGGGCTACAAGAAGCCGGACAGGCGGCGCAGCGCCGTCGAACTGGCGATCACCCTGATCCCTTTCGCAGCACTCTGGGCGCTGTCCTCGATCGCCTTTGCCTATGGCCATTGGTGGGGGCTGGTGCTGATCTTGCCGGCGGCGGGCTTCCTGGTGCGGATTTTCATGATCCAGCACGATTGCGGGCACGGATCTTTCTTCGCCAACCGCACCGCCGATGACTGGATAGGCCGCGTCCTGGGCGTGCTTACGCTGACGCCTTATGATTGCTGGCGGAGTGCTCATGCCACCCATCATGCCAGCGCGGGTAATCTCGACGAGCGCGGCGTTGGCGATATCAAGACGTTGACGGTCGCGGAGTACCGGCGGATGTCCTGGAGAGGTCGCCTCGCCTATCGTCTCTATCGCCATCCCTTGGTCATGTTCGGACTGGGGCCGATATGGCTCTTCATCTTCGAGCAAAGGCTGCCGGTCGGGATGATGCGCGGTGGCCTGAAGCCCTGGGTATCCTCGATGGCCACCAACCTCGCCATCGTTCTGGCAGCGTCGATCCTGATATGGTTCGTCGGTATTGGCGCTTTTCTGGTCGTCCACCTGCCGATCGTCATCCTTGCCGGATCCGCCGGCATCTGGCTGTTCTATGTCCAGCACCAGTTCGAGGAGACCGAATGGGCGAAGGACGATGAGTGGGAGTTCCAGCGTGCCGCCTTGCACGGATCCTCCTATTATGACCTGCCGCCGGTGCTGAACTGGTTCACCGGCAACATCGGTGTCCATCATGTCCATCACCTCTCCGCGAAGGTGCCAGGCTACCGCCTGCAGGAAGTGCTGCGCGATTATCCGGAACTGCGCGGCATAGGCCGCATCACCCTTCTTGAGAGCCTGCGCTGCGTCAAGCTGGCGCTGTGGGATGAAAACAGCGGCAAGCTGGTATCGTTTCGTCAGGCACGGATGGCGACGTAGCCGTCTTCTGCCTGGCTCTGCTGTCCCCGATCCGCTGACCGGCGCCTTCCCGCCGTCGTGACGGGGAGAGGACAGGCGGCCGCAAACCTGTCGCTGGAAGTGTCGTGACGTCAGCCGGCACGCAGCCGACGCCAGGAGTATTTTGGTCCCTTGGGCTTCGGCACGGCGGCAGGCTGGTAGTAGAGTCCCAATCCGCCGGTGCGGCCTTCGTCCAGCCGCTTCAAGAGCACGGGATTGGAGATTTCGAATTCATCGAAACCGAGCCGCAGCATATGCGGCAGTTGGTCGACCAGCACCTGGCCGGTGGCGCGCACGGCACCTTCGAAATGATGTCGGCTGCGCAGCAATTCGCCCTTTGAGAAGGAGCGGCCATCGCTGAACGACGGAAAAGCCAGCGCCACCAGCGACAGTTGGTCGAGCAGGCCAGCAATCCTTTCGAGCTGATCGCCGGGTTGCAGCACGACACCGATCCTTTCCTTGGCCGACCGGCGCACCTCCGGATCGAGATCGAGAAACGCCTGAAGCGGCAGGATGAAGCGGCCATTGCCAGACAGTGCTTCCGCGCCTTCGGCATGAGCCCACTCATCCTCGCGAAAACCCGTCGGGGTCCAGAGGCGGGTCTCCGGTATCGTCGGTTCAGTCATCGAAATTTCCTAAAATTCAAAGAGCTCAAGGTGTGTGTTGAGATTCAAGCAGGCCCGAGTCGAAACGGTAGCTTCCGAGAGCCGGAGCGGAGCGTACTTGTAGTACGTGAGCCCCCGAAGCCGCCGTTTGCAGGCCGGCCTCACCTGAATATCAGCATACCCTATAGCGATGCGTCGGTCAGCGACTTCTCCAGTCCCGACAGGTGAATGCCGCACTCGGTCTTGGCATGGCCGGCCCAGCGGCCGCTGCGCGCGTCCTCGCCCGGCTGCACCGGCTGGGTGCACGGGAAGCAGCCGATCGACAGATAGCCATAGGCGACCAGCGGATTTTCCCGCAGTGCATGCGCGCGCATGTAGTCCGCCTGGTCCGACGTCGTCCAGTGCGCCAGCGGATTGATGCGGATACGTGGGCCGACCGCCTCGAACACCGGAAGTGCTGCGCGCGTCGAGGCCTGGAAGCGTTTGCGGCCGGTGAACCAGGCGCGGAAAGGCGCTACGCCCCGAGCCAGCGGCTCGACCTTGCGCACATCGCAGCAGGCGTCGGTATTAGTCTGGTGCAGATTGCCGGTCGGATCGATCCGCTCGAGTGCTGCCTCGTCGGGCTTGATCACCTGGATGTTGGTCAACCCGAAATCGGCGACCAGGGCGTCGCGATAGCCGAGCGTCTCCTCGAAATGCTTGCCGGTATCGAGAAAGATGACCGGCAGCGAGCGATCGACTTCGGAAATCATGTGCAGTAGCACGGCCGAATCGGCACCGAAGGAAGACACCGCGGCAATCTCGTCGTGAAACAGGTCGCCTGCCGCGCGTTCGATGATGTCGAGCGGATTCAGGTGGCCGTAAAGCGCGTCAAACCCCGCCGCTTTGGCGGCGATGCCGTCATCGGCGTCGACGATAGGGTCAAGCGGCCTTGGCTTCGCCAGCATAGAGCGCCTCCTTGAACGGCGCTGGACCGACACGGCGGTAGGCGTCGATGAATTTCTCTTGTGAGTTGAGCCGAAGGCCGAGATAGGTCTCGACGATCTGCTCGATGGCGTCGGTGATCTCTTCCGACGAGAAGCCGCGGCCGATGATCTCGCCCACCGAAGTGTTCTCGTCGGCCGAACCGCCAAGCGTCACCTGGTACAGCTCGGTGCCTTTCTTTTCGACTCCGAGAATGCCGATATGTCCGACATGGTGATGGCCGCAGGCATTGATGCAGCCGGAGATCTTCAGCTTCAACTCGCCGATCTCGCGCTGCCGCTCCAGCGAGGCGAAGCGACGCGAGATCTCCTGCGCGATCGGGATCGAACGCGCTGTGGCCAGCGCGCAATAGTCGAGGCCCGGGCACGAGATGATGTCCGATATCAGGTTCGAATTGGCGGTCGCCAGGCCGATATCGACCAGCGCGTCATAGACCGCCTTCAGGTCGGCGCGCGCCACATGCGGCAGGATCAGGTTCTGCTCGTGGCTGACGCGCAACTCGTCGTATCCATACTTCTCGGCGATATCGGCAATCGCTTCCATCTGGCTGTCGGTCGCATCGCCCGGCACTTCGCCGATACCCTTCAGCGAGATGGTCACCGCCGCATAGTCGGGGTGGCGATGCGTCACCACGTTCTGGTCGAGCCAATCCGAGAAGCCCTTGGAATCGAGGCGTGCCAGCTTTACAGCCTCGTCGCCGTCCGGCCGCGCGGTCAGCGCTGGTGGCGCGAAATAGGCGTCGATGGCGCGGATGTCTGCTTCCGGCAGCTTCAACTCGGCGTCCTTCAATTGCTGCCATTCCGCCTCGACCTGGCGCGTGATCTCCTCGACGCCGGTCTCGTGGACCAGGATCTTGATGCGCGCCTTGAACTTATTGTCGCGGCGGCCATGCAGGTTGTAAACGCGCAGGATCGCCGTGCAGTAGGACAAAAGGTCGGCTTCCGGCAGGAAATCGCGGATCTTCCTGGCGACCATCGGCGTGCGCCCCTGGCCGCCGCCGACATAGACGGCGAAGCCGAGCTCGCCGGCCGCGTTCTTCTTCAGGTGCAGGCCGATGTCGTGGGTCTGGATGGCGGCGCGGTCGCGCTCCGCGCCGGTTACCGCGATCTTGAACTTGCGCGGCAGGTAGGAAAACTCCGGATGAACAGATGACCACTGGCGCAGGATTTCCGCATAGGGACGCGGATCGGCGACCTCGTCGGCCGCCGCACCCGCGAAATGGTCCGCGGTGACGTTGCGGATACAATTGCCGCTGGTCTGGATGGCGTGCATCTCGACACTCGCCAGATCGGCCAGGATCGCAGGAATGTCGGACAGCGCCGGCCAGTGGAACTGGATGTTCTGGCGCGTGGTGAAATGGCCGTAGCCCTTGTCGTATTTGCGCGCGATGTGGCCGAGCATGCGCAACTGCTTGCTGTTCAGCGTGCCATAGGGCACCGCGATGCGCAGCATATAGGCGTGCAATTGCAGGTAGACGCCGTTCATCAGCCTGAGCGGCCGGAACTGGTCCTCGGTGATCTCGCCGGCGAGCCGGCGCTGGACCTGGTCGCTGAACTCGGCGACGCGGGCCTGGACAAAATCGTGATCGAACTCATCGTAGCGGTACATGCTTCGTCTTTCAGGGCGCGTCCGCCCGTGTTCACTTCTGGTCTGGGCTTACGCCGCCCGGGAGGCCTGCTTGCCAAGATCGTTGCGAATGGTCGGGCCCGCGGCGCGGATCTTCTCGCGCAACCGCACCGGCTCGACAACGCCGTTCACGATTTGGGCATCGATGAGGTTGACGTCGAGGACTTCGTTGTCGGCGTGGGCCTTGGCACCGATCGCTTCCAGGCGATCCTCGGCCGCCTTGTCATGGGCGAGGTCGGCATGGTCCGCCCTCTCGGCCCAGCCGCCGTCTGCGTACCAGACGGCGATGCCGTCGGCGAGCCGGTTGGCGGTCAGTATCTTCATTGCTGAACTCCCTCGGTGGCAGCTATGGGCGCACCTTCATGCCTGTGTGCCGCGAGCGGTTCGGACCGTTCGAAATTGGCGCCGGCGACCGCATCGCCGATGATGGTCATGACCGGACCTGAGAGATCGGCGCGCGCTTCCAACGACGGCAGGTCGGCAAGCGTGCCGTGGAAACGGCGGCGATTGCCGAGGCTGGCATTCTCGACCACGGCTACCGCCGTATCGGGCGAAAGCCCGGCCTCGATCAGCCGGCCGGCAACCTCCGCGGCCACCGAGCGGCCCATATAGACAGCAACGGTGGCACCCGAAATGGCAAGCTTGGCCCAGTCGGGCAGCGAATTGCCTTTGAGATCATGACCGGTGGTGAACACCATCGAGGAGGAAACCCCACGCAGCGTCAGCGGCAATTCGAAATCGGCGGCGGCGGCGAAAGCAGCGGTAACGCCCGGAACCACCTCATAGGCGATGCCGGCATCACGCAGCGCCGCCATCTCCTCGCCGGCCCGGCCGAACACCAGGGGATCGCCCGACTTCAGCCGCACCACACGCTTGCCTTCGCGGCCAAGCTCGACCAGCAGCGCGTTGATCTCGGCCTGGCTCTTGGTGTGACAGCCCTTGCGTTTGCCGACCGCCAGCCGCTCGGCGTCGCGTCGGCCCATGGCGACGACAGCCTCCGGCACCAGCGCGTCGTGGACGATGACATCGGCCTCCATCAGCAGGCGATGCGCACGCAGCGTCAAAAGGTCCTCGGCACCGGGGCCCGCGCCAACCAGGGCGATATGGCCTGAAGCGGATGCAGCCGAACGCAGAAGATCGGCGGCTGCGTCATGCGCCTGCGAAAGCTTGCCAGCTTCGACGGCGCGCGCCGGCGCACCGCCGAAGAACTCGCTCCAGAACCGGCGGCGCGAATTGCCCCTGGGCAGGCTTTCAGCGGCGGCCCGGAAGGACGCGGCGAGAGCCGCCAACCTGCCCAACGAGGGCGACAGCATGCGGTCGATGCGGGCACGCAGCATTTGCGCCAGCACCGGCCCAGCGCCTTCCGTGCCGATGGCGATCGCGACCGGTGCGCGATTGACCAGCGCCGGGGTGAAAAAATCGCAAAGCTCCGGCCGGTCCACCGCATTGACGGGGATGCCGAGCCGGCGCGCATCCTGGACAACGCGCCGGTCGAGCGCCTCATCGCCGCTGGCAGCGAACACCATCACCGAGCCTTCCAGCCGACTCGCCTCATAGGCCGCGATGTGGGTGGCGCCGCTCTGCGCGATGAAGCCGAGCATGTCCGGTGAGGCGCTCTCCGCGACGATGCGCAGCGTAGCGCTGGACTGCCCAAGCAATCGTGCCTTGGCCAACGCTTCGTCGCCGCCGCCGACGATCGTTACGGCTTCGTCCTCGACCCGTACGAAGACGGGGAAGGCATTGAGCTTGGGGGCGGGCTGCGGCATGGATACGAACGGAATCCTGATCTGGTCTTCACTTCTACGCGTGGGCGCGAAAAAGCTGAAGAAACCCACTCGCGCATCACCTTCCGGGATGCAATCGCTTTTTCTAAAGGGCCGCAGCCAAGAGAAAAATATTCCACCTTGTTGCGGAGACCGGCATCAAGCCGCTGTCGCGGGCCTTGATTTCTCCTCTTTTTTGGGCCGAACGCGCTTTATGACAAAACCGTTTTTTCTAAATTCTACTAATTTAGTAGATTAAAGCTGCCTGGCGGTCGTGCGCGCGCCTCCACCTCGACGGAGCGCCCGTATGACCTGGCTTTTTGGCTGGAACATTACCGGATCGAGGCGCGTTCCTTCCGCATGCGCAATTCAAAATCATACCTGGCCGCGGCGTGAAGCCAAGCGTGGCGGCAGCGAAGGAAGGAGCCCGGCGTCATGAGCGCGATCAAGTTGAAGCACGGCATCTGGATCATGGTGGCCGACGGAGAAAAAGCGCTCTTCCTCAGAAATGCAGGTGACACCAAATTTCCGAACCTCGAAGTGGTGCAGGAAGTGAGGCAGGACAACCCGCCAACGCGCGAGCAAGGCAGCGACAGTCCCGGTCGCTACAATGACGGTCCCTCGGTTCACCGCAGCGCGGTCGAGGAGACGGATTGGCATCGGATCGGCAAGGAGCGCTTTGCCGACGAACTCGCCGAACGGCTCTACAAGCTGGCTCATCGAGGCTCTTTTGACGAAATCATCCTCATCGCGCCGCCGCTCGTGCTCGGCGCGATGCGCAAGATCCTGCACAAGGAAGTCAGCGACAAGGTCAGCGCGGAAATTCCCAAGACGCTGACCAACCACGCGGTATTCGAGATCGAGGCCCTGTTGCGGGCAGCTTGATCGTTGGCGATCGAGCGCCGCCGTTGCGGCGCATGATTTCGGCTGACCTTCGAATTCCGGCTTGCTTGCCCACCGGCGAGGTATTTGTCGCTTCACCGGCAATTCCCGGTTTAGCGGGGTTGCGTGGCCGACACCCAATCCACCATATTGCAAACAGGCGGCGGCTTCGGGCGGCGCATATCCTGCATCGCTGGCTTGAAAGGCGCTCCATAGACAATGCCGCATGACACTCCCCTTATCGCCACCATCGTAGCCGGTCTGGGGCTCGCTTTCGTCTTCGGCGCTCTCGCCAACCGCTTCCGCATTCCGCCGCTGGTCGGCTATCTCGTGGCCGGCGTGCTGGTTGGGCCGAACACGCCCGGTTTCGTCGCTGACGCCGGCCTTGCCAATGAGCTCGCCGAAATCGGCGTCATCCTGTTGATGTTCGGCGTCGGCCTGCATTTTTCGCTGAAGGATCTCCTGTCGGTCCGCGCCATCGCCGTGCCCGGCGCCATCGTCCAGATCGGCTTTGCCACGGCACTCGGCGCGGGGCTTTCCTGGATGCTCGGCTGGTCGGCTGGAGCAGGACTGGTCTTCGGCCTGGCGCTGTCGGTGGCCTCGACCGTGGTGCTGCTGCGCGCCCTGCAGGAGCGCCGCCTGATCGAGACCGAGCGCGGCCGCATTGCCGTCGGCTGGCTGATCGTCGAGGACCTGGCCATGGTGCTGGCCCTGGTGCTTTTGCCGGCGCTTGCCGGCGTGCTTGGCGGCCAGGAGCAGGCGGATGCCCATGCGAGCGGCCTGCTGTCGCTGCCCGCGAGCTACGGCATCTGGGGCGTCGTCGGCATCACGCTGGCCAAGGTCGCCGCCTTCGTCATCGTCATGCTGGTGGTAGGCCGCCGCGTCATTCCCTGGATCCTGCACTATGTCGCCCATACCGGCTCGCGCGAGCTGTTTCGGCTTTCGGTGCTGGCGATAGCGCTTGGCGTCGCCTTCGGCGCGGCCAAGCTGTTCGGCGTCTCGCTGGCACTGGGCGCTTTCTTCGCCGGCATGATCATGAGCGAGTCCGAACTCAGCCACCGCGCCGCGGAGGAATCGCTGCCGCTGCGCGATGCCTTCTCGGTGCTGTTCTTCGTCTCGGTCGGTATGCTGTTCGACCCGTTCAGCCTGTTCAGCAACGGCTTGCCGATTCTGGCAACGCTCGCCATCATCGTCGTCGGCAAGTCGCTGGCGGCCTTCCTCATCGTCGTCGCCTTCGGTTATCCCCTGGCGACGGCGCTGATGATTTCGGCGAGCCTTGCCCAGATCGGCGAGTTCTCCTTCATCCTGGCCGAACTCGGCGTCGGGCTGAAACTGCTGCCCGAACAGGGGCGCGATCTCATCCTGGCGGGCGCCATCCTTTCGATCGTGCTCAACCCGGTGATGTTCCTGGTCATCGACTGGATGAAGCCATGGCTCGAGGCCCGCGCCGCCAGGACGGCGCCGCCTGTGGAGCCCAAACCGGTCGGCCTGGCGACGGAGCCCGGCCAGGTGGCTTCCGTCGCCTCGGCGGCGAAGCAGGAAGATGGGCCGCCGCCAAGAACAGCCCTTAGCGGCCACGCGATCCTGATCGGCTACGGCCGTGTCGGCAGTCTCGTCGGCGCTGCGTTGAACGAAGCCGCCCTGCCCTTCCTGGTGGTCGAGGATGCCGACAAGACACTGGTGAAGCTCAGGGCCGAGGGCATCGAGACCGTGGCCGGCAACGCCGCCAATGCCGAAGTGTTTGCAGCCGCCAACCCCGAAGGCGCGAAACGGCTGATCCTGGCCATCCCCAATGCCTTCGAGGCCGGTCAGATCGTGCTGCGTGCGCGCGCCGCCAATCCCGCCATCAACGTCGTCGCCCGCGCCCATTCCGATGCCGAGGTCGAGCATCTCAAGGGGCTCGGCGCCGATACGGTGATCATGGGCGAACGCGAGATCGCGCGCGGCATCGTGGAAGAGGTGCTTGGTCCCAAGCCGCGGGCGGCTGAACCGTCCGCCGCCTGAGCCGATCCTGCTCCGTGCTTAGCGAGAACGCGGCCGACCCCGGAGGGCTGGACCTCGAACAGGTGGGGCGGCCTTGGACGCGCCCGCTGACATCGGTCACTCCTGCCATTTGTCTTCGTATCGCGCTCAACCGAGTTCTTGGGCGAGTCCGATGAGCAACCCCTCAGGCCCACGGATGTAGCAGAGCCGATACACGTCTTTATACTGGACTACTTCGCCTACGAGCTGCGCGCCGCGCGTGCGGAGCCTTTCAAGCGTCTCGTCGATGTCATCCACGGTGAACATGACGCGCAGGTACCCTAGGGCGTTGACCGGGGCGTTCCGGTGATCTGCGACGACAGGCGGCCTGAGGAAGCGGGAGAGCTCGAGCCGGCTATGGCCGTCCGGTGTGCGCATCATGGCAATCTCGACATGCTGATCGCCCAGTCCAGTGACACGTCCGGCCCATTCTCCTTCGATCGTGGCCCGTCCTTCAAGCTCAAGGCCGAGTTCGCGAAAGAAATCAACCGCCTCTCCGAGGTCTTCGACGACGATTCCTACGTTGTCCATCCGCTTGAGCGCCATGTTTCCATCTCCAAGGTGTCGTTCGAATCTACAAGGCGTCGCCTGGTCCAACAATGGATGCTCGAGGTGCTCCGCCTGCAGCCAGGTTGATCACGCCACGAAGGCAGAGCCGCCATTTTGCGCGACGCTGCCGAGGTATTTTGCCGGCGGCTTGCCAAGCGCCTTCTTGAACATGGTGATGAAGGCGGTGACGGAATCATAGCCGAGATCGCCGGAGACCTGCTGCACGCTCGCACCGGAGGCAAGTTCTCGAATTGCGACGATCAGATGCAACTGCTGGCGCCAGCGTCCGAAGCTTAAGCCAGTCTCCTTCACGACGAGACGGGCGAGACTGCTCTCGCTGAGCGCAACCCGGCTGGCCCATTCCGACAATGTGCTGCGGTCGGCGGGATCCTGCGCCAACGCTTCGGCGATCCGCCTCAATCGCGGCTCGGATGAGATCGGCAGATGCAGCCGCTGGACAGGCATGCGCGGCAGCTCGGCAAGCAGCATCCTGATCAAAAGCGCATCCCTCGCCTCATCATCCCCCACGCCATCGGACAGTTCGATGATCAGTTCGCGCAGCAGCGGCGAGACCGAAAGGGTGCAGCACCGGTCCGGCAATTCGGCGGCTCCCGGCTCGATGTAGACGAAGAAGATCCGGGCGTTGGCGGTCGCGATATTGCTGTGCTCCATGTCGCCGGGAATCCACACCCCGCAATGCGGCGGCACCATCCACAGGCCGCTCGGGACGCGGCATGTGACGCCACCGCCGAGCGCGAAGACGAGTTGGCCTTTGCGATGCCGATGGGAGGGGACTTCGGCCCTGGTTTCGGTAACGTCGACGCGCACGGCGATTGCCGGTGCGAGGACGTCATCCACATTGAAATCGAGCCATGGGTAACGAAGAGGTTGTCTCATGATTGACGGCTTTTAGCGATTAAACGCCACGATAGCTAAATTCTTCAAGCTGGGAAGTCGATAGGTTCCAGCTTGCCCATGCACCCGGTTGATCAGGATGCCACCGCGCTTTGCATCCACAAACCAGCAGGAAGGTACGTCTCATGCTCGCCCTAGCCATATCTTCCGACAGCCCCGCCGGACTGACGCTTGCCGAGGTCGAGGACCCACGGCCTCTCGCAAACGAGGCGCTTGTCTCGGTCCACACAACCTCGTTGAATCGCGGCGAATTGCGCCTGCTCACCATACGCCCGGACGGCTGGATACCCGGCCAGGACATCGTCGGGATCGTCGAACGGCCAGCGGCCGACGGCTCCGGGCCAGCCGTGGGCGCCCACGTCGCGGCCTTGGTCGACCAGGCCGGCTGGGCCGAACGCGTCGCGGTTTCGACCGACCGCCTCGCCGTCCTGCCGGATGAGGTCAGCTTCGTTTCCGCGGCCACGCTTCCGGTCGCGGGCACCACCGCGCTCAGGACTTTGCGCCATGGCGGCGACCTTGCCGGCCAACGGGTCCTGATCACCGGCGCAAGTGGAGCGGTCGGCCGTTTCCAGATCCAGATCGCGCGCGAACAGGGCGCGAGCGTGACCGCGGTCGCGGCCTCCCGGCATGGCGAGGATCTCCGCCGCCTGGGTGCCGGGCAAGTCGTCGAGTCGATCGAACTGGCTGAGGGGGCGTTTTCGCTGATTACCGAATCGGTCGGTGGCCAAAGCCTCGCCCACGCGATCGAACGCGTCGCTCCTGGCGGGACGATCGTCATGTTCGGCTCAAGCAGTGGCGAACTCACGCCAATTGGGTTCCGCCAGTTCGTTCCGGGTCACGAGGGGGCGAGGCTTCAGACTTTCGCCTACTACACGTCTGGCGCGGGCATTGGCTCGGACATCGCCTCGCTGCTCGCTCTCGTTGCGGCCGGCCGGCTGGAAACCCGCGTCGCCCTGACCATGCCATGGACCGACATCGCCCAAGCCCTGGATGCGCTGCGACAGCGCAGCTTCAGCGGCAAGGCCGTTCTCACCATGACCGGATGAACGATCCCTAGGCTGAGACCTGCCCCATCACACGTGCTGGCCGCCATTAATGTGGATTTCCGAGCCGGTCACATAAGACGCCTGCCCGGAGCACAGGAAGAAGATGATGTCGGCGACCTCGGCCGTGGTGCCCAGCCGCCTGAGCGGAATGGTCTCGACGATCTTGTCCGTGCCCGGCGACAGGATCGCGGTGTCGATTTCGCCCGGCGCAATGGCGTTGACGCGGATCCCGTGCGGGCCGAAATCATGCGCCATCTCGCGCGTCAGCGAGCCGAGCGCCGCCTTCGATGTCGCATAGGCGGTGCCGGCGAAGGGGTGCACCCGGGTGCCGGCGATCGAGGTGACGTTGACGATCGACCCTTTCGCCGATGCCAGTTCCTTGAACAGCCCGCGCGCCAGCATGATCGGCGCGAAGAAATTGACCTGGAACACGTCGCGCCAGACATGCATCGGCGTGTCGATGGAGTTCATGCGGCTGTTGCCGTCCTTGAGCTTTGGCGAAATGCCGGCATTGTTGACCAGCGCGTGCAGCTGCCCGCCATGCGCCTCAAGCCGGTGGCGGATTTCGGAGACGGCGATGCCGACATCCTCCTGGTCGGCGAGATCGACCTTGATGTGGTCCTCGGGCCCGGCCGGCCACGGGCAATCCTCGGCAAACGCCTGGCGCGAGCAGGTGATGACGCGCCAGCCCTCGCGCGAGAAACGCTTGACCGTGGCATGGCCGATGCCACGGCTGGCGCCGGTCAGCACAATGGTCTTCCTGGTGTCGATCTCAGCCATGTCGGGAGGTGTAGCCGAACGGTGTGGCGCTGGCGAGAGGCGAGTTGCCGCTAGCCTCCGCCGAGAATGTCGAGGATCGAGGTCTGCCGCTTCTTGAGCGGACCGCCGACGCTGCCCGGCGGCACCGGATGTCTGACCGACGCGGTGGTTCCGGAATCGCCCGGCATATCGAAACCGTCGGCGTCGACGGTCTGGGCCGGGCGGGGCGCGCGAACCGGCGCTGGCTGCGCCGCGACGGCAGCGGGCGCCGACTGGCCGACAGGCGCTTGCGGCTTCGGAGCCGGCTGCGTCGCATCGGCCGACGGGATTTCGTCCGGCACGATCCTATCGGCCGGCGTCGACTTCCAGGTACCAGGCAGCGGCCGCACGGGCACGCCCTCATGCGCGGCGACCATGAACTCGTGCCAGGCCTGCGCAGGCAGCGCGCCGCCGGTGACCTTCTTCATCGGGCTGCCGTCGTCATTGCCGAACCATACGCCGGTGGTGAGATTGGCGGTGTAGCCCACGAACCAGGCGTCGCGCGAATTCTGGCTGGTGCCGGTCTTGCCGGCCGACGGCCAGGTGAAGGCCGCCTTCCTGGCCGTGCCGATCTCCACCGTCCCGGTCATCATCGAGTTCATCATGCCGACGATCTCGGGCTTCACCACGCGCGGCGCGCTGCCGCTGCCGGCGTCGTACAGCACCTTGCCCTCGGCTGATGTCACGCGGCGGATGAAATGGATGTCCGGCTTGTAGCCGCCATTGGCGAAAGGCACATAGGCCGAGGTCAGCTCCAGCGGCGTCACTTCCGACGTGCCGAGCGCGATCGAGGTGTTGGCCTGCAAATCGGACTGGATGCCCATGCGATGCGCCGCCTCGACCACTGCGTCCGGCCCCACTTCCATGGTCAGCTGGGCCGCCACCGAGTTCAGCGACTTCGCCAAGGCGGTTGCCAGCGTCACCTTCCCGAAATACTTGCCGCCGTAATTGTCGGGTGTCCATTTGCCGATCTTGATCGGCGCATCGTTGCGCACGCTGTCGGGCGTGCGGCCGGCCTCGAGGGCGGCCATGTAGACGAACGGCTTGAACGCCGAACCGGGCTGCCGGCGCGCTTCCGAGGCGCGGTCGAACTGGCTGGTCGAATAATCGTAGCCGCCGACCATGGCACGCACCGCGCCCGAATCGTCGATCGACACCAGCGCGCCCTGGGTGACGTTGAGCTTCTTGCCGCTTTCGTCGATCAGCCGGCGGATCGATTGTTCCGCGAGCTTCTGCAGGTTCAGGTCGACGGTGGAATCGATGACGATGTCGCCGCGCACGTCGCCGATCAGATCGGGCAGTTCTTCCATGATGGTATCGGCGACGTAGTTTTCCGAGCCTGTCCAGTAGGACGGCGCGCGCGTTGCCGGCGCGCTCATCGCCGTGGTCAGCTCCTTGGCGCTGATCTTGCCTTCGTCGCGCATAGCGGCGAGCACCAGCTGCGCGCGGTCCTCGGCGGCCTTGGGATCGCGCGCCGGCGACAGTCGCGACGGCGCCTTCAGGAGACCGGCAAGCAGCGCCGCCTCCGACAAGGTGACGTCGCGCGCGCTCTTGCCGAAATAACGGCGCGAGGCCGCTTCGACGCCATAGGCGCCCGAGCCGAAATAGACCCGGTTGAGGTACATTTCGAGGATCTGGTCCTTGGTGTGCTTGTGCTCCAGCCACAGCGCCAGCAGCACCTCCTGCACCTTGCGCTCCAGCGTGCGGTCCGGCGTCAGGAACAGGTTCTTGGCCAGTTGCTGCGTCAGCGTCGAACCGCCTTGCGAGAAATGCCCGCCGGCGAGGTTGGCGACCATGGCGCGCGACAGGCCGATCGGATCGACGCCGAAATGCGAATAGAAGCGGCGGTCCTCGATGGCGATGACCGCCTCGGGGATGTAGGGCGACATTTCGTGCAGGCCGACCGCCTCGCCGCCGCTCATGCCGCGATTGGCGAGCAGCTGGCCGTCGGCGGAGACGATCTTGATGTTGGGCGCGCGATCGGGGATCGACCAGGTCGTGGCCGCCGGCATCTTGGCGCCGTAGTAGACGACGACTCCGGCCACCGCGATGCCGCCCCAGATGGCCAGCACGAAGCACCAGTAGACCAGCCGGCCGAGCACGCCGAACAGGCCGCGCCGGCTTCGGCCGCGCCTGGCACGCGACGACTTTGCCTTCGGCGATTTGCGTTTGGCGGAGGCTTTGCGGTTGCTGGGCACGACGCGGTCCTCCTCGCTCACCGAAAGACCTGTCTGGGATCTCGCTTGTGGCGGTCCCTCGAAACTGGGTTCGATCCGGCTGTCTCTGCGGTTCGCCATGCGCTGCGCTTGATATCCCGATGCCTATGGCGTTCGGGTTGCAGAGTAGATGCGGCGGTTTAAAGGCGGGTTAAGTCACCCGCTTCTGCGCAAAAGCCATATCAGGTGGCGAGAGCTCTCCCACCGCAGTGCCTGTCACATCTCACGCCTACATTCGGCGGACTTGTCGAACCACGACCCTCGGCATAGTTTTTTTCAGAGAGGCCCCCTGTACTACCCCTACGAAATAACTTCCGGCGCCAAAACATGTACAGGCGCTGTGTATTCCTTCGCGGTAACCCTCAGGCGATCTGAATAATCATAGATCTCGTCAAGCGTGTCGATCTTCACTTTATTCTCTTTTTCACCATCAAAGAGTCCCAAATATTTTATGGAGCGATTGAACCACAACCGCGCGAGTGGTTTACGATTGTTATTATCGATCAAGATGCCGCAATAGCTTTTCTGATCCCTCATCACTACACGGGCAGGCTTCAAGGTGTCTCGCACGATCGCTCTTATGATCATGAATCCCTCGCGCTCCTCCTCCGTTGTAACGACCTCCTCGGCCTCTTCTCCCTCGACGCCGATCTCGGAAACCTCCGTTTCCGCTAACGCCGTTGACAATCTTGACTGAACAGACTCCCTCACAATTTCACGAAACGCGGCCTTCACCATAGGTGTGAACTGTTCTTTCACCTGGCTCGTAAAGCGACCTTGGTAGAGTCCTCCCGTCACCATCCGAACAAAGTCCTCGGGAGGGTTCTCCATGACGTTCGCGATCTCTTTCTTGATTGCAGACGTGTATTTCAGCCTATGTGCCGACTGAAGAATCCCGTCGATATTGAATTCAGCTTTGGCGAATTTTTTCAGCTCGGTAACGAGTTGCCCCTGCATGTCGGACAAGTCGAAGGTGAGAAACGGTCGATCATCGAGGCGATTGGGCGCAACCAAATCGGTATGGAAATGGAACGTTCGACCGTTTGTGAGAATTGCAAATTTTGCGTTCGTCACTGAAAAGTAGCGATAGAGCTGAGCTAGATGGACCTTTTCAAGCGTCATAGATATAGGTTTGCATTCAATAAGTATCCGGATCTCTCCGTCTAACTTGATTGCATAGTCGACTTTTTCCCCTTTTTTCCCAACAGCATCTGCGCAAAATTCAGGGATTACCTCGTCCGGATTGAAAACATCATAATCGAGGGCAGATAAGAATGGCAGGATAATCGCCGTTTTGAGTGCTTCCTCCGTGAGCATTGCGCTCGAATGGGTTCTGATCCGGTCCGCCAGTACACGCAGTTTTTCTTCAACGCTCATTGTCCCCTCCCAAGTATTCAAGGAGGATCACGCAAAAATAATAAAGACGCAAGATGGCAGACGATCGAACTTCAGGCTGGCAGTCGCCACGGGCTCAGATTTTGCCATGCATTTTTTGAAGCCGAGGCCAGGAACAACTAGGGTGTTCCGGTGGCGCCCCCCGTGACAGCATGGCGAGGAACCGTTCAGTTCTGCTGGATCGAGATGCCCTTGTCGTCGATCTTGAGCTCCACGCCTTTCGGCTTGGTCTGTTCGCGGTAGACGTAGACGCCGAGCGCGATGACCACGACGACGAGCGCGCCAATGACGAGATAAAGCGTATTCTGTTTCATGGCGCGCTCCTCGGTGCCCGGCCTCAGGCTCGCTTCAGGACCCTGACCAGGATCAGCAGGATGATGGCGCCGATCGTGGCGTGGATGATCGAGGCGAGGATGCCGCCGCCGATGGACAAGCCGATCCGCGGGAACAGCCAGCCCGCGATGAACGCGCCGATGATGCCGACGATGATGTTGCCGATCAGGCCGAAGCCGAAACCGGAGACGATGAGACCGGCGAGCCAGCCGGCGATGGCACCGATGATGATGAAGACGAGCAGGCTTTCGACGCCCATGGCGATTTCCCTCCGAGCAAGAGGCGAGCGCGGAGCGGAAAGCCCCGAATCGGCCTCGATATCAACGGCTTCAGGCTATGCGAAAGCCGCCGCCCTCGCCAGCGGCCTGCTCATTGGTCGCCGTCGTCGCTCGCGGCGGGCCGCCAGCTCGTCGGCTCGACCTTCTTCTGCGTATCGCTGTCGATGTAGACCCACCAGCCGCCGTCCCGGTATTGCGCGATGGATTCGTTGAGCACGCCGTCGCCGTCCTTCCAGGTCACGGTGACCTTGGAGCCGTCGGTGGGCGCGGTCGATATGGGCTTCCTATCCGCCATGTCATCCCTCTTTTCGAGCCGACGGAACACGACGGCCGGCATCTGGTCCCGGACGGAACATCGGCGGCAGCGCCGCGACGCCGTCAGCTATGAGCGAAAATATCCTCTTCGTCCCAGCCCATGAGGTCAAGCTTGGCGCGTGTCGGCAGGAAGCGGAAACAGGCGTCGGCCTCTTTCGTGCGATCCTCGCGCGCCAGCCGCGCCGCCAGCACGTCGCGCAGCCGGTGCAGATAGAGCACGTCGGATGCGGCGTATTCGAGTTGTTCGGGCGACAGCGTTTCGGCCGCCCAGTCCGACGATTGCTGCGCCTTGGACAGGCCGACGCCCAGAAGCTCGAAGCAGATGTCTTTGAGACCATGCCGGTCGGTGTAGGTGCGGGTCAGCCGCGAGGCGATCTTGGTGCAGAATACCGGCTCGGGCATCACACCGAACGCATGGTAGAGCACGGCAAGGTCGAAGCGCCCATAGTGGAACAGCTTGGTCACGCTGTGGTTTCCCAAGAGCTTGACGAGGTTCGGCGCTTCCTTTTGGCCCGGCGCGATCTGGATGACGTCGGCGCTGCCGTCGCCGGGTGAAATCTGCACCACGCACAACCGGTCGCGATGCGGGTTCAGTCCCAGCGTTTCCGTATCGATGGCAACCGCCCCGACATTGTAGCGGGACAGGTCGGGCAGATCGTTTTTGTGGAAACGGATATCGCTCATCGTCTTCTCCGGGGTCGCGCTTTCGGCATCGCGCATCCATCGAGCGGACGCGCGCGCTCCAGCACGTTGCGCTGGCAACCCGTCCTTGCCGTGATCGGTGGAAAAATCAACATAAACTTGATTTTCCCGCCTTTCGTGAGTTCCCGGCTCAGCGCGTCAGCGCGTCCAGAATGCGTGCCCAGGAGCGCTGGCCCTTGTGGAACGAACTCAACTCATACTTTTCGTTGGGCGAGTGGATGCGGTCGTCGTCGAGGCCGAAACCGACCAGCAGCGATTCCATGCCGAGATAGGTCTGGAAATCGCCGACCACGGGGATCGAGCCGCCGCTGCCGATCGTCACCGCCGGCTTCGGCCATTCGTCCGACAGCGCCGTCTTGGCCTTGGCCAGGAACGGCGAGTCGTAGGAAAGCTGGATCGCCGGCGAGCCACCATGCGGGTGGAACTCCACCGAACAGTCGGCCGGAATGCGCTCCCTGACGAATTGCTGGAAGGCGGCGCGGATCTTCTTGGGATCCTGCTTGTGGACGAGGCGGAAAGATACTTTCGCCGAGGCCTGCGCCGCAATCACTGTTTTGAAGCCCTTGCCGGTATAGCCGCCGGTGATGCCGTTGAACTCGGCCGTCGGCCGTGCCCAGGTGAGTTCCAGCAGCGAGCGGCCCTTTTCGCCCGACGGGATCGAAAGGCCGACGGGGCCAAGGAACGTCTCGGCCGTTTCGCCCAGCGTTTCCCATGATTTCAGGATCTGCGACGGCGTTTCCTCGACGCCGTCATAGAAGCCCGGGATGGTGATATGGCCGTCCTTGTCGTGAATGTCGGCCAGCACCTTGGCCAGGATGCGGATCGGGTTGGCAGCGGCGCCGCCATAGAGACCCGAATGCAGGTCGCGGTCGGCGGCCTTCACGATGATCTCCTCGCCAACCAGCCCGCGCAGCCCCACGCAGATCGACGGCGTGTCGCGGTCCCACATGCTGGTATCGCAGACCAGCGCGAAATCGGCCTTGAGTTCATCGGCATTGGCCTCGAGGAAGGGCTTCAGCGACGGCGAGCCCGACTCCTCCTCTCCCTCGAACAGGATAGTAATGCGGCACGGCAGATTGCCATGCACCTGCTTCCAGGCCCGGCAAGCCTCGACGAAGGTCATCAACTGACCCTTGTCGTCGGCCGAGCCGCGCCCGGTGATCACCTTGTGGCCGGGCTCGATCTCCTTGACCGCCGGCGCGAACGGGTCGTTTTCCCAAAGCTCGATCGGATCGACCGGCTGTACGTCATAGTGGCCATAGAACAGCACATGCGGTGAACCGGCCGGCCCATCATGATGCGCAACCACCATCGGGTGGCCGGGCGTGTCGCGGACGCTGGCGTCGAAGCCGATCACCTTGAGTTCTTCCACCAGCCATTCGGCCGCCTTGCGGCAATCGGCGGCATAGGCCGGATCGGTGGAGATCGACCTGATCCGGAGCAGACCGAACAGGCGCTCCAGGCTCTGGTCGAGATTCTTGTCGAGACGGTCGAGAACGGGGGAAATTGACATTGGCGAGCCTTTCGATTCAGTGCCGGAACCGTAAAGGCAGAGCGGGCAAACGAAAAGCCCGCGAGCATTGGACCACGGGCTCAAGCGTTATTCGAAACAAAAAAGACCGCCGTGGTGGAGGGGGAACCACGGCGGCCCTTCTACTCGAAACGATGCGGCAGCCCGGAGAGGGGGGATAGGCTGCCGCAGGTGTCCGGGATAGGCGGGGGACGGGCCTTGCTCCGGACGTCGGCGAAAATTGCCGATGACATTTATCTGTGTCCTCGAACGTGGCGATTCAAGGGCACGAATATTACACTTTTGTAACATGGCCGTGAGCTGCCGTTCGACAGGCGGGACCAAGCCCTCCCGCGGGCGAAAATAATGCCATTTCAGCTCTTTCCAACCAACCCGTCGCCTGCCTGTCAGGGTGTTGCTGGAAGCGGTGCCTTTGGCATGGACCAAGCCGCCGCGCCGCGCTATCCCTGCCGGCATGAAAAAAGGCGATCATCTCTTTCTTGTCGACGGCTCCGGCTACATCTTCCGTGCCTATCATGCGCTGCCGCCGCTGACCCGCAAGTCCGACGGCCTGCCGGTCGGCGCCGTGTCCGGCTTCTGCAACATGTTGTGGAAGCTGATGCAGGATGCCCGCAACACCGATGTCGGCATCGTGCCGACGCATTTCGCCGTCATTTTCGACTATTCGTCGAAAACCTTCCGCAACGATCTCTATCCCGAATACAAGGCCAACCGTTCGGCGCCGCCGGAAGACCTGATCCCGCAATTCGGCCTCATCCGCCAGGCGACCAGGGCGTTCAACCTGCCCTGTCTCGAGATGGAAGGGTTCGAGGCCGACGACCTCATCGCGACCTATTGCCGGCTGGCCTGCGAGGCCGGCGGCGACACCACCATCATCTCCTCCGACAAGGACCTGATGCAGTTGGTCGGCCCGACGGTGAGCATGTACGATCCGATGAAGGATCGCCAGATCGGCATTCCCGAGGTCATCGAGAAATGGGGCGTGCCGCCGGAGAAGATGATCGACCTGCAGGCATTGACCGGCGATTCCGTCGACAATGTTCCCGGCGTGCCGGGCATCGGACCGAAGACTGCGGCGCAATTGCTCGAACAGTTCGGTGACCTAGACGGACTGCTTGAGCGCGCCGGCGAGATCAAGCAGGAGAAACGACGCGAATCCATCATCGCCAATGCCGACAAGGCGCGCATCTCGCGCCAGCTGGTGACGTTGAAGAACGATGTGCCGGTGGCCGAGGGGCTGGACGAATTCGTCCTGCACGCGCCGGACGGGCCGAAGCTGATCGGCTTCCTCAAGACCATGGAATTCTCTTCGCTGACCCGCCGCGTGGCGGAAACCACGGGAACCGAGGCAAGCGACGTCCAGGCGATCGCTGTGACGGTCGAACGCGCCGACTCCGCGCATGGGCCGGATGTCGGCGCCGGCGCGCCGGTCGCGCCCAGCGCCGAGGCGAAGCAGGACGGCGAGACGGCCCTAGCCGCAGCCGGCGGCACCAAGGAGGGCAACACCCCCTCGCTTCTGTCGGCGCTTCGCCTGGAGGCCGCCACCGCCCGCAAGATCGACATTTCGGCCTATCAGTGCATCCGCGACGTCGCCAGCCTGAAGGCCTGGGTCGCCGAGGCGCTGGAGACCGGCATCGTCGCCTTCGATACCCGCGCGACGTCGCCCGATCCGATGCAGGCCGAACTGATCGGCTTGTCGCTGGCGACGGCGCCAGGTCGCGCCGCCTATGTGCCGTTCGCCCACAGGAGCGGAAATGGCGACCTGCTCGGCGGTGGTCCGATCGACAACCAGATCCCGCTGCGCGAGGCGCTGGCCGTGCTGAAACCGCTGCTCGAGGACAAGTCTGTCCTCAAGATCGCGCAGAACCTGAAATACGATCTCGTCATCATGAGCCGCTACGGTATCGACGTCGGCCCTTTCGACGACACCATGCTGATCTCCTACGTGCTCGATGCCGGCACCTCGCATGGCCACGGCATGGACGCGCTTGCCGAGAAATGGCTGGGCCACAGTCCGCTTCAGCTCAAGGACGTGACCGGCTCCGGAAAAAATTCGGTCGGCTTCGACCAGGTCGATGTCGACAAGGCGACCGCCCACGCGGCCGAGGACGCCGATGTGACGCTCAGGCTCTGGCTGGTGCTGAAGCCGCGGCTCGCCGCCAAGGGCCTGGTGTCGGTCTATGAGCGGCTGGAACGGCCGCTGGTGCCGGTGCTGGCGCGCATGGAACAGCGCGGCATCTCGGTCGACCGGCAGATCCTGTCGCGGCTGTCGGGCGAACTGGCCCAGGGCGCAGCCCGGCTCGAGGAAGAAATCTACCAGCTCGTCGGCGAGCGCATCAACATCGGCTCGCCCAAGCAGCTCGGCGATATCCTGTTCGGCCGCATGGGTCTGCCCGGCGGCTCCAAGACCAAGACCGGCCAATGGTCGACCTCGGCGCAGCTTCTGGAAGACCTCGCCGCCGAAGGCCACGAACTGCCGCGCAAGATCGTCGACTGGCGCCAGCTGACCAAGCTGAAATCGACCTACACCGATGCGCTGCCCGGCTTCGTCAACCCGGACACCAAGCGCGTCCACACCTCTTACGCGCTCGCCGCGACGACGACGGGGCGGCTGTCATCCTCCGACCCGAACCTGCAGAACATCCCGGTGCGCACCGCCGAGGGGCGCAGGATCAGAACGGCCTTCATCGCCGACAAGGGCAACCGCCTGGTTTCGGCCGACTACAGCCAGATCGAATTGCGCGTGCTCGCCCATGTCGCCGAGATCCCGCAATTGCGGCAGGCCTTCGCCGACGGCGCCGACATCCACGCCATCACGGCCTCGGAAATGTTCAACGTGCCCGTGGAGGGCATGCCTTCGGAAGTGCGCCGCCGCGCCAAGGCGATCAATTTCGGCATCATCTACGGCATCTCGGCTTTCGGCCTTGCCAACCAGCTGTCGATCCCGCGCGAGGAGGCCAGCAACTACATCAAAAAATATTTCGAGCGCTTCCCCGGCATCCGCGACTATATCGAAGAGACCAAGGCCTATGCCCGCGAGCACGGTTTCGTCGAAACCATCTTCGGCCGCCGCATCCACTACCCCGAGATCCGGTCTTCCAATCCCTCGATCCGCGCCTTCAACGAGCGCGCCTCGATCAACGCGCGCCTGCAAGGCACCGCCGCCGACATCATCCGCCGCGCCATGGTGCGCATGGACGAGGCGCTGGAGAAGGCCAGGCTTTCGGCCCGCATGCTCTTGCAGGTGCATGACGAGCTGATCTTCGAGACGATCGAGGCGGAAGTGGAGGCGACGATCCCCGTCGTGCGCCATGTCATGGAGAACGCGGCCATGCCGGCGGTGTCGATGTCGGTGCCGCTGCATGTGGACGCTCGAGCGGCGAACAATTGGGACGAGGCGCACTAGCGCCAGGCCGGCATCACCTGAATATCGATACACCTTAGACTAGGCAGCTTGCGCCCGGCACTTGGCACAGGTCCCGCGGAACTCGATCACCGCCTTCTTGGCGGCAAAGCCGGTGGAGCGCACCCATTCGTCCAGCCGGTGACCGACATCATGGTCGGACATTTCGCTCACCTGGCCACATGTGTCGCAGATGGCGAAAGCGGTCATGGAATGGCTGTGATCGTGCGGTTCGACGCAGGCGACGAAGGAATTGAGGCTTTCCAGCCGATGCACGAAGCCGGACTTCACCAGCGTGTCGAGCGCGCGATAGACCTGCAGCGGCGCGCGGAAACCCCGCTCGCGCAGCTGGTCAAGCAAGGTGTAGGCGCTGAGCGGCCCGCTGGCGGCCTCGAGTTTCTCGAGCACGCACAGCTGGTTCTTCGTCAGCACATCCCTTGCCGCCATGATCCTGTTTCCGACCTGCCTTGTGTCACATACGGGCCGTTTCCATATGCAAACGGCCCGTCCCATTCAGATAGCGACGAACCGCTGTCTTTGCTACTCCTCTGTTGAAACGCGCTGGCGCGGCATTCCGCGAATGACAACGGCGGGAGGGCTCCCACCGTTGTCGTTTGCCGGCTCCGATGCCTACTTCCTCGGCGGGCCGTTGCGCTCGGCCGAGGCTGCCCACAGATTGATGTCGGACTCGCGCGCGTAATTGTCGATCTCGGCAAGCTCGGCGTCGCTGAAGTCGGGCGCCTCCAGCGCGCCGACACAGTCCTCCACCTGCTCCGGCCGGCTGGCGCCGATCAGCGCCGATGTCACCTTGCCCTTGCGCAGCACCCACGCCAGCGCCATCTGCGCCAGCGTCTGGCCACGGCGGCCCGCGATCGCGTTCAACGCCTGTATGTTGGCGATGGTGTTGTCGTTGATGAAGGCCGGCCGCAGCGACTTGCCCTGGGAGGCACGGCTGCCCTCGGGGATGCCGCCGAGATATTTGTCGGTCAGCATGCCCTGTGCCAGCGGCGAGAATACGATCGAGCCGACGCCCAGCCCATCAAGCGTATCGAGCAGGCCATCGTCCTCGACCCAGCGGTTCAGCATCGAATAACTCGGCTGATGGATTACGCAAGGCGTGCCGAGCCGCTTCAGTATATCGGCCGCCTCGCGCGTGCGCTGCGAATTGTAGGATGAGATGCCGACATAGAGTGCCTTGCCCGCGCGCACCGCATGGTCGAGCGCGCCCATCGTTTCCTCCAGCGGCGTATCCGGATCGAAGCGGTGCGAATAGAAGATGTCGACATAGTCGAGCCCCATCCGCTTCAGGCTCTGGTCGAGGCTGGCCAGCAAATATTTGCGTCCGCCCCATTGGCCGTAGGGCCCCGCCCACATCTCGTAGCCGGCCTTGGTCGAGATGATGAGTTCGTCGCGGTAGGCGGCGAAGTCGGTGCGCAGCATCTCACCGAACGCAATTTCGGCCGAGCCGGGCGGCGGCCCGTAATTGTTGGCGAGGTCGAAATGCGTGATGCCGAGGTCGAAGGCCTTGCGCACGATCGCCTGCTTGGTCCTGTGCGGCGTGTCGTTGCCGAAATTGTGCCACAGCCCCAGCGAGATCGCCGGCAGCTTCAGGCCGGACCGCCCGCAGCGGTTATAGACCATTTTTTCATAGCGGTTTTCGGCGGCGACATAGGGCATGGGGAAAATCCTCGAAGCTGGATGGACTGGGCACTGTCATCGCGAACGCGACGCGCAGGCCCTGCGCCCCAACCCTTACCCTCTCCCCGCGAAAACGGGGAGAGGGTTCATCAAAATTATCGATAATCCGCGATCTAGTTCTTCTTCGCCATCAGCGCCTTGGCTTCCTTGATGCCGAGCGCGGCTGGACGTTCGCAGGTGGTCTGCATGGCGACGAACTTGCCGGTTTCGCCCGAGCGCAGGATTCCCGTCATGACGTCGACGGCGTGCAGCGCCAGCTCCATCGAGCAGCGGTGCGGCCTGCCCTCGGAGATCGCAATCGCCATGTCGGCGAGGCCGGCGGTGCGATAATTGGCCATCATGCCCTGCGAATGCATCTCATTGGGCACGCCGAACGGATGCTGCCATTTCGGCAGCTTCTTGACCGGCTTGGCCGCTTCGGTGAAGCGCACGTCGCCGCCGAAGAAGTTCGGATCCGGTACGAACACGCTTCCCATCTCGCCATAGAGCTCCATCGGCGCATGGCCATGGCTCCAGACGTCCCAGCTGGTGTTGAGCGTGATCACGGCTCCGTTCTCGAACTCCAGCAGGCCGTGGATGGTTGTCGGCGTGTTGACCGGGATCCTTTCGCCCGCGCGCGGCTTCGAACTGATCGTGCGTTCCTTGGCCGGGGTTGTGGCGAAGGCCGCCACCTGCTTCACCGGTCCGATCAGCTGGATCAGATTGGTGATGTAATACGGCCCGATGTCGAGCACCGGGCCGGCGCCCGGCTGGAAGAAGAAGTCCGGATTGGGGTGCCAGTGCTCCATGCCGTGCCCCATGACATGGCAAGTGCCGCTGGTGATCCTGCCGAGCTTGCCGGTATCGATCAGGTTGCGCACCAACTGATGCGCGCCGCCGAAGAAGGTGTCGGGTGCCGAGCCGATGCGAAGTCCCTTCTTCTCCGCCCGCTTCTTCAAGTCGAGCCCCTCCTTGACCGAAAGCACGAAGGGCTTTTCCGAATAGACATGCTTGCCCGCGTCGAGCACCTGTTTCGACACTTCGTAGTGCACGGCCGGAATGGTCAGGTTGACGATGATCTCGATGTCGTCGGCCTTGAGCAGGTCCTCGACCGTCTCGGCGCGCAGCTTGAACTCCTTCGCCCGCGCTTTCGCGGCGTCCATGTTGATATCGGCGCAGGCCCGCATCTTGATGCCGCGAAACAGCGGCGCCAGCGAGAAATATGCCTTCGAGATGTTGCCGCAGCCGATGACGCCGACGCCAAGTTTGTTTGCCATGATGATTGTTCCTAGTAGGCCTTTACGGTTGCAATCGAACGGCGGGCGAAGCGCTCGATGTCGTTGGGATTGTCCTGTTCCATGACGAAATATTTGGCCGCGCTCTTGGCCCGCAGCGCCTTGATCAGGCCGGCCCAGTCGATCGTGCCGTGACCGACATCCGACCAGCCGTCCTCGTCCAGCCCCTCGCCCGGCCTTGCCATGTCCTTGACGTGGACGGCAACGATGCGCTTGCCGTGCTGTTCGATCCAGGGCAGCGGATCGGCGCCGCCGCGCACCACCCAGGCGACATCCATCTCCCAGCCGATGTCGGGCGCGGAAGCCAGGATGTGAGCCTGTGGCAGCGAGCCGTCGGCGAGCTTCTTGAACTCGAAATCATGATTGTGCCAGGCAAAGCCGTAGCCGGCCTTCTTCGCCGTCTCGCCGACCTTGGCCAGGCGCTCGCCGAAGCCGCGCCAGCCGGCAGCGTCCGAAGGCCTGGACTCAGGCATGAGAAAGGGGCAGATCAAAAGCTTGATGCCGAGCGCTTCAGCTATCCTGCGCACGCCGTCGAAATCCTTCTCCAGCGCATCGATGGAGAAATGCCCGGTCGGCATGGCAAGGCCGTTTTTGTCGAGTTGAGCGCGGAAGGCCTTGGGATCGTCATAGACCCCGCCGAAGCCTTCGACCTCTGTGTAGCCGAGCTTGCCGAGCATCTCGAGCACGCCTTCCCAGGGCTGAAAATTGCGTGCGCTGTAAAGTTGGAATGACCAGTTCATCGTCTTTGTCCGTTCTGCTTGGGGGATGGTTATCGGGCTTTAGATGCGGCTGCCGGTTTGGGCATCGAAGAGCGAGGCGCGCATCGGGTCGAAGCCCACCGTCACCGCCTCATCGTTTTTGGGCGTCCGTTCCGAGGTGACCCGGACGCTGAAATTCTGCTTTGCAAGCTTCAGCCACACCAGCGTGTCGGACCCCATCGGTTCGACCACCTCGACATTGGCCGCCGTCGAGAATGGCCAGCCCGTGCCGCTGTTCAGGCTGACATGCTCGGGCCTGATGCCGAACACGGCAGGGCCGGCGTCCGGTTGCTTGTCGAATTGATAGGTGCCGAGTGGAACCTTGAGATTGTCGGCCACGAAAAACCAGTTGCCAGCGTCTTTCTCGAGCCTGCCGTCAATGAAGTTCATCGCCGGCGAACCGAGGAAGCCGGCGACGAAGCGGTTGACCGGTTTGTTATAGATGGTCTGCGGCGCGTCGAGTTGTTGGATGACGCCGCCGCGCATGACCGCGATACGGTCGGCCAGCGTCATCGCCTCGATCTGGTCATGCGTGACGTAGATCATGGTGTTCTGCAATTTGCGGTGCAAAAGCTTGATCTCGACGCGCAGTTCGGAGCGCAGCTTGGCGTCCAGGTTCGACAGCGGCTCGTCGAACAGGAACACGTCGACGTCGCGCACCAGCGCGCGCCCGATCGCCACGCGTTGGCGCTGGCCGCCGGAGAGCGCCGCGGGCTTGCGCTGCAACAACGGCTCGATCTGCAGGATCTCGGCGGCGCGCGCTATGCGCTTCGCGATCTCGTCCTTGGGCACGCCCGCGACGCGCAGCCCGAAGGATAAGTTCTTCTCCACCGTCATCTGCGGATAGAGTGCGTAGGACTGGAACACCATGCCGATGCCGCGGTCCTTGGGCTCTTCCCAGGTGACGTTCTTGCCCTTGATGAAGATGCGGCCGTCCGAAATGTCGAGCAGTCCGGCGATGCAGTTGAGCAAGGTCGACTTGCCGCAGCCCGAGGGTCCGAGCAGCACTATGAACTCGCCCTCGGCGACGTCGAGGTTGAGCGTCTGCAGCACCGAGACCAAGCCGAAGTTCAGCGACAGGTCCTGGATCGAAACGCTGGTGCCGTTTGCCGCCATCGACATCACCCTTTCACCGCGCCGGCGGCAATGCCGCGCACGAACAATTTGCCGGAAATGAAGTAGACGACCAGCGGCACCAGCCCGGTCAGGATGGTGGCGGCCATATTGACGTTGTATTCCTTCACCCCCTGCACCGAGTTGACGATGTTGTTGAGCTGAACCGTCATCGGATAGGTGTCGGGGCGCGTATAGACGACGCCGAACAGGAAGTCGTTCCAGATGCCGGTCACCTGCAGGATGACGGCGACGACGAAGATCGGCAGCGACATCGGCAACATGATGCGCAGGTAAATGCCCCAGAAGCCGGCGCCGTCGACGCGCGCAGCCCTGAACAGTTCCTCCGGCATGGAGGTGAAATAGTTGCGGAACAAGAGCGTCAGGATTGGCATGCCGAAAATGGAATGCACGATCACCAGGCCGCTCAGGCTGCCATAGAGGCCGATCTCGCGCAGGATGATGACGATCGGATAGATCATCACCTGATAGGGGATGAAGGCCCCGACGATCAGGATGACGAAGAACGTGTCGGCGCCCTTGAAGCGCCAGTTGGCGAGCGCGTAGCCGTTCACCGAGGCGATTGCGATCGACAGGATCACCGAGGGGACGGTGATGCGCACCGAGTTCCAGAAGCCGCGAGAGAGACCGTCGCAGTTGAGACCGGTGCAGGCCTGCGACCATGCCTTGACCCACGGCTCGAACGTGATCTCGACCGGCGGCGAGAAGATGTTGCCGAGACGAATTTCCGGCATGCCCTTGAGCGAGGTGACAACCATCACATAGAGCGGCAGCAGGTAATAGAGCGCCACCACGATGAGCGTGCCGTACAGGAAGATGTTGCGGCGCGAGAACATGTGCCGGGGCTTCGGTCCGCTCGGCCCCGAGGCATCGGCGCGAATGGCGGCGGGGGACGCGGCCAGGGAGACGGCATGATCAGACACGCTTGCGGCCCCCGAATTCGAGATAGGCCCACGGCACGATGACGATCATCACCGACAAGAGCATCATGGTCGAGGCGGCAAAACCCTGGCCGAGGTTCTGGGCGAAGAACATGTAGTCGTAGACATATTTGGCTGGCACTTCAGAGGAAATGCCGGGACCGCCGCTGGTCTGCGCGACGACGAGGTCGTAGACCTTGACGATGCCCGACGCGATGATCACCAGCGTGGTTATGAAGACCGGCCGCATCATCGGGATGATGATGAAGAGATAGGTCTTCCAGGTGGGGATGCCGTCCACCCGCGCGGCCTTCCAGATGTCCTCGTCGATGCCGCGCAGGCCGGCCAGCATCAGGCACATGATCAGCCCGGTGCCTTGCCACAGCGCGGCGATCAATATGCCGTAGATGACGATGCTCGAATTGTAGAGCGGATCGAAATTGAAGCTTGTCCAGCCGAGGTCGCGAACCACTCCCTGAATGCCAAAATCGGGATTGAGCAGCCATTGCCAGACGAGGCCGGTGACGATGAAGGAAAGCGCGAAGGGATAGAGAAAGATGGTGCGGAACGTGTCCTCGAAACGGATCTTCTGGTCGAGCAGGGCCGCAAGCAGGAAGCCGATTACCAGCGAGAAGACGAGCGACAGCACGCCGTAGATCAAGAGATTCTCGATCGAGACGAGCCAGCGCGGCGTCGCCCACAGCCGGTAGTACTGGTCGAGCCCGACGAAATGCAGCCGCGGCAGAAGCTTCGAATTGGTGAAGGAATAAAGCACCGTCCAGGCCGTGCCGCCGACAAACACCACCAGCGCGGTGAGGATCATCGGGATCGAGGCGACCTTCGCATTGAGATTGCGGAAGAGTTGGCTCGGGCGTTCGCTCTTGCTCATCGGTGCAGCCATGCTGGATCGGGTAAGGGCGGCAAGGTCGGCACGCCTCGCTCCCGGCCCTGCGGTGGCCGGGTCGGGAGCGAGACGGCTCGTCGGCGGTCAATCGGCCGAGGCGATGATGTCGGCGAAGCGCTTCTGCGCCTCTTCAAGCGTCATGTCGGGCTTGGCGAAGAACTCCGAGAACAGGTCCTCCTTCTGCTTCTGGCTGTCCTGCGAGAGCAGTTGGTCCGTCCAGGGCATGACAGCGCCCTTGGCCAGGATGTCGAGGCCCTTCTTCATGCAATCGTTGGCCGCGTTGAGGTCGACGTCGCCGCGCACCGGCAGCGAGCCTTTCTTGAGATTGAAGGCGACCTGGGTCTTGGGATCGAGCAAGGTCTCGGCCAGCACTTCCTGCGCCTTGGACTTGTCGGGGTCCTTGAGCAGCGGGAAGTAGAAGGCGTCGCCGCCGGTGGCGATGACCTCGTTCAGGCCAAGCCCGGGAAGGCAGGTATAGTCCTTGCCGGCGGTCTTGCCGGCGACCTGGAATTCGCCTTGCGCCCAGTCGCCCATGATCTGGCCGCCGGCCTTGCCGGTGATGACCATGTTGGTGGCCTGGTTCCAGTCCTGGACATTGGTGTTCTTGGCCATCTTGCGCGCATCGTCGGCCGCCTTGAAGACCTTGGCGACTTCGGGACCGGCGGCGAACGTCGCATCCTTGTCCTTGTAGACCTTGAGAAAGGTGTCGGTGCCGCCCACTGCGGCGAGCAGCACGTCGAAGGCGCCCGACGCCTGCCAGGCCTGCCCGCCGACCGCGAGCGGGACGATTCCGGCCTTTTCCAGCGCCGGGGCGGCGGCGACATATTCGTTCCAGTTCTTCGGCACCGGCACGCCCGCCTTCTCGAAGGCCGCGTTCGACAGCCACAGCCACTGCCAGGAGTGAATGTTGACCGGCACGCAATAGATCTTGCCGTCGATGGTGCAACCGTCGAGCAGGCTCTTCGGCCGCACGACCTCGGTCCACTTGCCCTTGGTGGCGACATCGGTGAGATCGCGCATCAGGCCTGCCTGCACCAGCTCTTCCGCTTGCCGGCCGTGGTTGAACTGGGTGGCGCCCATCGGGTCGCCGCCGGTAATGCGGCTGATCATGATCGGCCGCGCCGTGCCGCCGGACCCGGCGATGGCGCCGTCGACCCAGTGGTTGCCGGTTGCGTCGAAGGCTTTGGCGAGTTCGGCGACCGCCGCCGCCTCGCCGCCGGACGTCCACCAATGGGTGACTTCCAGATCGGTTGCGGCCGCCGGCCCGGCAAAATTCAACGCCACCGTCGCCGCAAGCGCGGCGGTCAGGAATTTGTATCGCATTTCGGTTTCCTCCCAGAATCTGAAACGTTACAGATTTTCGATACGGCAATTGTAAGACATGCGCAACCCTTCCCTTGAAAGTCAGCTTGATATTTTTCGAGCTGCGAACAAAATCCTTTCGCGGCGGTACCCATTGTGCAGCGCAATACGCAAAAATCACACATGACAAGGCAGAACGCTCGCAAGAAGCTTGCTCCCAATGCCTTTCTCGCTGATTCCCAATGCTTTTCGACGGCGAGCCCGTGCGGGCTTTCGACCTCGGCCACGGCCTGGTCGCACACCGGTCGTGACAAGCTGTAACGTTTCAGTATAGGCTTGTTCAGCGCAGGAGACGCGCCATGGGAGCGACGGCGGCGATTGCCGGCCTGGCCGGCGGCTGCTAAGCGCCTGACGGGGCGGGACGAATGGACAGACGGCGCACGGACAGCGATGACGAGACGTCGGCCAGGGAGCGGCCGACGCTGAAGACGCTTGCCTTCATGACCGGGCTCGGCGTCACCACCGTGTCGCGGGCGCTGAAGGACGCGCCGGAGATCGGCGCCGAGACCAGGCGCCGCGTCCAGCTCGTGGCCAAGCAGATTGGTTACCGGCCGAACCGCGCCGGCGTGCGCCTGCGAACCGGCAAGACCAACGTCATCAGCCTCGTGCTCAACACCGAGCACGAGATCATGAGCTTTGTCTCGGACATCATCTACGGCGTCACCGAAGTCATCGCCGATACGCCCTACCATCTGATCGTCACGCCCTACTCGCGCTCGCAGGATCCGCTGGATCCGGTGCGTTATCTGGTGGAGACCGGCTCCGCCGATGGCGTCATCATTTCGCGCACCCAGCCCAACGATCCAAGGGCCCGCTACATGCTGGAGCGCGGCATACCCTTTGCAACGCACGGCCGCACCGATATGGGGCTCGTGCACCCCTATCATGATTTCGACAATTACGCCTTCGCGGCCGAGGCGGTGCGCCATCTGGCCGGCTTGGGCCGGCGTCGGCTGGCCCTGGTGACGCCGCCGGTCGGCCTGACCTATCACGGCCACACCGTGAACGGCTTTGCCGACGCGCTGAGCGAAGTCGGCGCCTCGGAGGTGCCGTTCAACACCGTTTCGATCGACCACTCGATCGAGCAGATCAGGATGAGGACCGCGCAGCTGATGCGGCGCGACATCAGGCCGGACGGCATCGTCAGCAGCGCCGCGGCCGCCACGCTTGCCATTGTTGCCGGCATCGAGGACGCCGGGTTGAAACTCGGCCGCGACATCGACGTGGTGTCGAAGCAGTCGTCGGAACTGCTGCATCTGTTCCGCCGGGAACTGCTGATCGTCAACGAGAACTTCCGGCTGGCCGGCTCCGAGCTCGCCCGCGCCGTGCTCGGCTGGATCGGCGGCGCGGCGCCCGGCTCGCTGCAGTCGCTCAGCGCGCCGGGCGAAGTTGTGGCCTATCGCGGCTGATTGAAGCCCCGCCGCCAGAGCAATTCCCGCGTAGCTTTCCTAAGGCATTGCCCAAAAAACAAAGAGATAGAGCGGTACGCCGTTCCGCGAAACGCTGAACCGCTAGCCGGCGGCGCCGCTCCCCCAGGGTCCATGGAAGGCGCCCTTGTCATCGATACGCTCGAAGCCATGCGCACCGAAGAAATCACGCTGTGCCTGGATCAGGTTCGAGGTCCCGCGGCCCTGGCGATAGCTGTCGAAATAGGCAAGGGCCGAAGACAGCGCCGGCACCGGCGATCCGGCTTCGGAAGCCCTGGCCACGACGCGCCGCAGTGACGGATGCGCCTCCTGCATCATGGTGATGAAGGCCGGCGCCATCAGGAGATTGGTCGAAGCGCCGCCGCGGCCGAAGGCTTCGGCCATGGTGTCGAGCATCTGCGATCGGATGATGCAGCCGGCACGCCAGATCTTGGCGATGGTCGGCATCGGCAGGTTCCAGTTGAACGCCTTCGAAGCGCCGCTCATCACGGCGAAGCCTTGCGCGTAGGCTGATATCTTGCCGGCGAACAGCGCCAGTTCCAGATCCTTGAGCAGGTCTGCCTTGTCGCCCGAAATCCTGGTGACGCCGATGTTGCCATAGGCTTTTTCCGCCGCAAGCCGCTCGTCCTTGATCGATGACAGGACGCGTGCCGCCACCGCCGCCTCGATGGCGGTCGCCGGAATGCCGAGTTGCTGTGCCTCGATAACCGACCATTTGCCGGTGCCCTTCTGGCCGGCGCGGTCGAGGATGATGTCGACCACCGGCTTGCCGGTCTTGGGATCATCTGACGCCAGCACCTTGGCGGTGATCTCGATCAGGTAGGAGTTGAGCCGGCCCTTGTTCCAGCCGGCGAATACGGCGCCGATCTCCTTCGGCGCCATGCCCAGGCCGTCGCGCAGGATGCCGTAGATCTCGCCGATCATCTGCATGTCGGCATATTCGATGCCGTTGTGGATGGTCTTGACGAAATGGCCGGCGCCGTCGGTGCCGAGCCAGGCCGCGCATGGCTCGTCCTTGAACTTGGCGGAGATTGCCGTCAGTACCTTCTCGACGCGCTTCCAGGACTCCTCGGTGCCGCCGACCATGATCGACGGCCCGTGGCGCGCACCCTCCTCGCCGCCGGACACGCCCATGCCGATGAAGGTGAGGCCGGAGCCCGCCAGCTCGGAAAAGCGCCGCATCGTGTCGCGGAAATTGGCGTTGCCGGCATCGATGACGATGTCGTCATGGGACAGCACGCCGCGCAATGCGGCGATCTGTTCATCGACCGGCTTGCCGGCCAGCACCATGATGATGATCGGACGCGGCGGCCGGATCGCGGCGGCGAGTTCTTCCAGGCTGTAGCAGGGGACAACCATATCCCTGAGCGCGCCGGCATTCTCGACAAAGGCATCCGTACGCGCCTTGGTGCGATTGAAAACGGCGATGCGGTGCCCGTGCTCGGCGATGTTGAGCGCCAGGTTGGAGCCCATCGTGCCAAGGCCGATCAGGCCGATTTCGGCTTTTTCCATGTTTCTTCCCTGCTTTCGGATCTTGTTTGTTCGAGCCCGCGATTGCCCGGGTTTTTGCCAAGATGCATCCTGCCAGGATGATTGACGGGCCTTCAGGCTCGCGTCAACCGCCTCGCCGAATTGTGTTGGAGAGCCATCACGGCCTGATGTCTACCGGCGCCTCGATCTTCACCATCTCGAAATCGGAGACCAGTATGTCGATGCGCGCCATCCACCGGCCAGGGACCGGGATGACGAGATCGTCGACACGCCAGCTGCCGTCGCCGGGCTTTGTCGCGGCCCGCTTCAGCGGCTCGATGCCGGAGTCCGGCTTCGACAGCACCAGCGTCACCTCCTTGGCGTCGAGCGGCCCGAAATCGCCGGTCATGATGATCATCGAGGCGGCGACCGGCCCGGCATGGCCGGGCGTGATGCTGAGGTCGGCCATCGCCTTCAGCGCGTGGATATGAACCGACACCGGCTGCGCCGCGGCAATCGCCAGCGCCCGTGGCGGCGGCGTGAAGCGCCAGCCGGCGGCAACACCGAAGATGGCGAGTACGATCAGTATTTCGACGCCGATCGAACGGGTGAGCCTGCGCCGCACTTCCGTCGCCCCCGCCTCGGCCATTGCCGTCAATCTCCAGCGGTTGACGGCGGCGAGCGTGAACAGGAAGACCAGCAGCGCAAGCTTGACCAGCAGCAGCCGGCCATAGGCGGTGTTGACCAGCGCTGCGGGTGTTTGCACCTGGATGACGGCCAGCACCACGCCCGCGGCGGCGAGCAAGGCCACCACCGGCATGATAGCGGCGGAGAACCGGCGAAGGAACGTGACGGCTTCGGCATCCTGCCGTTTTAGCGCGAGTCCGAGCGGCGCCAGCGCACCGGCCCAGAAGGCAATGCCGGCGCCGTGCAGGAACACCATCGGCCGCGTCAGCCATTGTGGCTCGGCGGCACTTGCGTGGCCGCTGGCGGCGAGCGCGAGGCCCGTTCCGGCCAGGCCGACGAGCGCGAGGGGCCTGGCGGCCGCGCGCGGTCCGGCCAGCGACAAAAGGCCGAGCCCCAGCGCGATCAACGCGATCAACACCGTCCAGCCGAAGCTGGTGCCGAGACCGGCGGTCCAGATGGCCGGCTGCGCCATATGCGAGAGCGGTGCGCCGAGCGCATCCAGCCCTTGAAAGCCAAGCGACATGGGTGCCGCGACCAGCCCGCACAGGATTGCGGCGGCAACGAAGCGCTGTCCGGCGCGGCCACCCCGCGCCAGCCAGGCGAGAGCGAAGGCGCCGCCGACGCCGAGGAACAGGCCGATATAGAGGCAGACCTTGCCGATCCAGATCGCCGAGCGCAATTGCCAGTCGACGGCTTCGGAAACAGCCGGCGGCTGGCTCGCCGCGCCGATGGAAAACAGCAGAGAGCCGCCGACCGGATGACCGTCGGCGGAAATCACTCGCCAGCTCAGCACATGCGTGCCCGATCCAAGTGCCTGCGGATCGTCGATCACGACGGTCTGGTCGCTGAGGCGGAAGGACGTCAGCGGAACGGGCGTGCCGTCGGGCTTCACCAGCGTCAGCACCAGTGGCGAGACCGGTTCGCTGAAAGTCAGCGCGAATTGCGCCGGGGCCTGCGCCAACACGGCGCCGTCGGCCGGATCGGTCTTGATCAGCGCGGCGTGGGCGAAAGCCTGATTTGTCGCCGCCATGGCAATCAGCAGCACGGCCACGACCAGCAGCCCAGCAGAAACCCGGCCGATGAGCTTGCCGGCCGCGCGAACCGTCCTGAAAGGGAATATCACCGTCATGTCATTGCCATAAATGCAGCGCGCTCCTGACATGGAGCGCGCCGCGAGAGTTTACTTTTTCGGCGTGAGCTTGATGCCGGGCGCGGGGTTCTCCAGGGCGTCTTCGTCCTGCCCGGCCGCCGGGATTTCGATCCAGCGGTCGGCGGCGCCATCGCACTCCTGCACCACCGGGAAATAGAGTTTCTGACCCGCCGGGAGGTCTGCCGTCAGCATCGCACGGAAGACGAACTCGTCGTAGAATTCGTCTGGCAGATTGCCGCCGCTCCAATCGACCTCCTTGACGCCGTCGGCCACCGCCTGGCCGTAGAGCTGGTAGGATTTCTCGTACTTGCCCTTCTTGGTCTGCAGCGTCCAGCCCGGCTTCGGCATCGGCTTCACCGCGATCACCCCTTCCGGGATCTGCACGCGCACGGCGGTCGTCGCCTTGCCGTCACAGCCATGCGGCACCCGCAGGATGGCCTTGTAGGTCGAACCGACCGCCGCTTCCTGTGTTTCGAGCGTGACATGCGCGAAGGCGGCACTGGTCCCCAGCGCCAGAAGCGCGCCGGCCGACAAAAGATACTTGTTCATGATGGTCCCTCTGAATTCAATAGTTGTGGATGGCGCGGTCAATTGGCGTGGTCGTCCATGCCGCCGCCCATGCCTTCGACAGCGAACTCGACGTTGACGGCGCCAGCCTTTTCGAAGGTCAGCGTGGCGGCGAATTCTTCGCCCTGCTTGGGTTGCCGCTTCAGGCCGATGAACATCAGGTGATAGCCGCCGGGTGCTAGCGCCACCTTGCCGCCGGCCGGGATTTCCAGGCCGCCCGTCACCGGCCGCATGGTCATGACGCCGTCCTTGACGCCCATTTCATGCAGCTCTGCTTTTTCGGAGACGTCGGAGGAAATCGACAGCAGCCGGTCGGGTGCATTGCCCTTGTTGGTGATGGTGAAATAGCCGCCGGCCACCTTGGCGCCTGTGGGTGTCGCGCGCGACCAGGGATGCTCGATCTCGAGATCGCCGGCCTTGAATTCATGCGCGCAGACGGCCTGGGCACCGAAGAACAAGAGCACAAACGCCAGCACGGCAAGGCCGACACGTTCATTGAAACGGCGCAGGAATTTGGTGCGGCCGCCCGAAGGAGGCGCCGCGATATGAAAAGCTTGGGACATGGTTTGCTCCATGAATAGGGGATCGCGCCGTTGGCCGGTCGCGAACGATTCGTTATTTGGATGAAAGCACCGGCGGAAGGTTCCGCCGGGCGTACAGCAGGCTCAGGCCGAAAGCGGCGGCGCGCGCGGATTCGACGGCGAGCGTTGGCGCGCGAAATCGAGATGCGTGGCCGCCGGAAAGATGAAAACGACGGCTTCGAACGAAAGCGAGGCCAGCGCAAGCCCGGCATCGGGTGGCGGCGCAAAGGCCGCTGAAACCATGCTGCAGCCCAGCATGCAGCATGCCGGCAGATGCGACGGATGCGGGCCGCCATCGGGAAGCTGGGCAGTGCCCTCGTGGGTGCAGATGACGTTGCCGAAGGCGTCGATTTGCGAGGCGGCCGGTCCGGTGGCGAAGGCGAATGCGCTCAGCGTCGACTGAAGCAGCAGCAGGTAGGCCGCGACAAGCGCGACCGGAATGCTCCACCGTCTCCCCTTTTTGGTCAAATGACTTGCCTGTTCAAACCATCTGCATCTTCAAGCGATCACCGGAAGATGTCTACCACGGCAGCAAGAGACGGAAAATCGGCAAATCGGTGCTGCGGCAACGCGGCGCGATCAGGGCCTCTGTGGATGCCGGCTCTCGGGGATCGAGGTCAGCAGCGTCTGGCGCGCCGACTTCAAATGCTTGCGGCAGGCGGCATCGACCTTGCCCAGGTCGCGTGATTTGAGCGCCGCGATATAGGCCAGATGCTCGCCGATCGCGATTTCGTTGCGCTCGCGCTCCTGCGCCTTGTTCCACTGGTAGTGGTAATGGAAGATCATGGCGATGACATCATAGAAATCGACGATGAAGCGGTTGTGCGAGGCGCGGTGGATCAGCCGATGGAAGCGCTCGTCGAGCTCCGAGAACTCGTTGAAGCGCGTGGCGATGTCACGGGCGAGGCCGCGGTGTTCCTCTTCGAGATTGTCGAGATCGACCCACACCGCGCTGTCCTGCGGCAGTGCGGTGAACGCCGATGCCGAGCGCAGCTCGAACATCTCGCGGATTTCCGTCAACTCCAGCGCGAAGGCGCGGGTGAAACCCTTCAGCACCCAATGGCTGTTACGGCGCTTCTCGATCAGGCCGAAGCGGGAGAAGCGGATCAGGAACTCGCGCACGCTGGTGGTGCCGACGCCGATCTCGCGCGCCAGTTCGAGCTCGTTGATCTGCATGCCGGCCTCGGCGCCGCCGGCGAGCAGCCTGCGCATGAACGACCGCTCGATGATCTCGGCCAGCGTGTCGGTCTCTTCCTCGGGAAAGAAATCATCGGGGCGCGTTTCGCGCAGCACCGTCTTGGCGCGCTTGTTCCAGGCGATCAGTCCGGTTTCTTCCATGCGCCCAAGGATGCTGCGCACCGTGGTGCGGCTGACGCCGAGCAGCGTACCCAGCTCCGGTTCCGAAGGCAGGCTGCGCGTCTCGTCGAGCAGCCTGAGGCACCTGTTATAGGCATCCTTGTAGACGTTGTTGCTCTTCGACATGCCCTGACCCATCGCTGGCCGGCGCTTGCGGCGGCCGGCTTGAAGCGCAATATGACGTTCCTATCACCCTCGAAAGCGGAATCGCTTTGCCGAGGGGCTCGCTTACCGGTTGCAGCGCCGCTACTCATCCAGCCGCACAGGAACTGCCGGAAAAAACAATTGACGCAAAACTGTTTTTTCACGATAAAAGACATTAACTCTTAACAAGCGCGTGTCAATCCGCGCCTCCCAGGATCACCCCAGGAAACGCCCGTGAACGCCTCCAACTCAATTCTTCTGTCCCCAGCCGACAATGTCGCGGTCGCCAACGGCCGCATCGAGACCGGCACCGCGCTGCCCGGCGGCGCGCTTGCCGCCGCCGTCATCGAGCCCGGCCACAAGGTGGCGATCAAGCCGATTCCCGCCGGGTCCGCCGTGGTCAAATATGCCCAGGCGATCGGCCGCGCCACGCAGGACATCGCGCCCGGCGAGCATGTCCATTCGCACAATCTGGTGTTCGAGGCCGGCCGCCTGCCGGTGGTGCCGCCAAGCGAGGCCGAGCATGCGACCGAGGCCGACCGCGCCCGCACCTTCATGGGTTATCGCCGCGCCGACGGCCGCGCCGGCACGCGCAACTTCATCGGCATCATCGCCAGCGTCAACTGTTCGGCCACCGTCTGCCACGCCATCGCCGACGCGGCCAACCGCACGCTGCTGCCAAAATATCCCGGCATCGACGGCTTCGTCCCGATCGTCCACGGCCAGGGCTGCGGCATGAGCGCCACCGGCGACGGGATGATGGTGCTGCACCGCACATTGGCCGGCTATGCCCGCCACCCCAATTTCGGCGGCGTGCTGATGGTCGGGCTCGGCTGCGAGGTCAACCAGCTCACGCTGTACGGCCAGAAGGGTGCAGCCGCCGGTAAGCGCCATTTCAACATCCAGGACGCCGGCGGGTCGCGCAAATCGGTCGAAAAGGCCATGGGCGTACTGGCCGAGATCGCCGAGGAAGTCGGCGAGCTCAAGCGCGAACCGATCCCCGTGAGCGAGATCGTCGTCGGCCTGCAATGCGGCGGCTCCGACGGCATGTCGGGCATCACGGCCAATCCGGCGCTGGGCGCTGCGGTAGACATTCTGGCCGGCGTCGGCGGCATCGGTATTCTCTCCGAGACGACGGAAATCTACGGCGCCGAACATCTGCTCGCCTATCGCGCCGCGACGCCCGAGATCGCCAAGAAGCTCGATGGCTACGTCAAGTGGTGGGAAGACCACGTCGCCAAGCACGGCGCCTCGATCGACAACAACCCCTCGCCCGGCAACAAGCGCGGCGGCCTCACCACCGTCCTGGAGAAATCGCTGGGCGCGGTAGCCAAGGGCGGCCAGACGCCGCTCAACGGCGTCTTCGGCTATGCCGAAAAGGTCACCGGCAGCGGGCTGGTGTTCATGGACACGCCCGGCTACGACCCGGTGTCCGCCACCGGCCAGGTGGCGGGCGGCGCCAACATCATCGTCTTCACCACCGGCCGCGGCTCCTGCTTCGGCTGCCGGCCGACGCCGTCGATCAAGGTCGCCACCAACTCGACCATGTATCATCAGATGGAAGAGGACATGGACGTCAATTGCGGCGTCATCGCCTCCGGCGAGAAGACCATCGCCGGCATGGGCCGCGAGATCTTCGAACTGATCGTCGAGACGGCCTCCGGCCGCAAGACCAAGAGCGAGGATTTCGGCTACGGCGACAACGAGTTCGTGCCCTGGCATCTCGGCGCGACGCTCTAGCTCTTTGAAGTCGCGCAGTCCGGAAAGTGGCCACGAACTTTCCTGGAATGCTGCGGCTTGAGGTCTTGGAATCTGCCGCGCCGGATAATGGCGGGCAACGGGGAGGTTGTGCATGGAAAAACGCCGCATCGGCCAGACGGCGCTCGAGGTCACCGAAGTAAGCTTTGGCGGTGCCGCGATCGGCGGGCTATACCGCGCCTGTTCGCGCGAGGCGGCGATGGAAACGTTGCAAGGCGCGTGGGAGGCGGGCCTGCGCTATTTCGACACCGCGCCCTTCTATGGTTTCGGCCTGTCGGAGCGGCGTTTCGGCGACTTCCTGCGCTATAAGCCGCGCGATTCCTATGTGCTGTCGACCAAGGTCGGGCGCCTGTTCCGGCCCGTTCCGGAGGATCAGGTTCCCGATCACTCCTATGTCGATCCGCTGCCCTTCGCGCTCGACTACGACTATTCCTATGACGGCATCATGCGCTCGGTCGACTTCAGCTATGCGCGGCTTGGTCTAAACAGGATAGACATCCTGTTTGTGCACGACATCGGCGTGTACACGCATGGCGTCGAGAAGACCAAAATGCACTTTCGCCAGTTGATGGACGGTGGGCTCAAGGCGCTCGAAGAACTGAAAAACTCCGGCGTCATTTCCGCCTACGGGCTCGGCGTCAACGAAGTCCGGATATGTCTCGACGTGATGCGTCGCGCGCCGCTCGATTGTATCCTGCTCGCCAGCCGCTATTCCTTGCTCGATCGCAGCGCCGAAGCCGAACTTTTGCCGCTCTGCCGCGCCCGACAGACTTCGCTGGTCATCGGCGGTGTGTTCAACTCCGGCATATTGGCGACCGGACCGGTGCAGGGCGCCCATTTCGACTACAAGCCCGCCAGCGGTGACGTGCTCGACCGCGTCGGCGCGATGGAGCGGATCGCCGCCGAAGGTGGTTACCCGCTCGCCGCCGCCGCGTTCCAGTTCCCCCTCCAGGAATCCTCGGTCGCCACCGTGCTGACCGGCACCGCCAAGCTGGCGAACCTGACCCGAAATCTCGAACTGCTCGATGTCGACGTGCCTCAGGCGGACTACGCCAGATACCGCCCCTGCACCGTAGTGCAGGAATCGGCATGAAGTGTCCGATCCGCCCGGGCGAAGGCGTGCGATCGCGGGGCTTCACGATCCCGCGAACCGAAGAAGGAACGGGCATTCTATATTGACTAATTTATGGAATTAATATTCCATACGTTAGTCACACGAAACGGAAGCGTCGGGCAGCGTGGGGAGAGCAAGGCGCCAGTGCTGTCATGACCGCCATGCCCCGAGGATGGCATAAACACCGCTTGCATCGACCGGATCGATGCACTATCAAAATACTGCAACTGTTTTTTATTGATAAAGTTCTGTTTGGCTACGCCTATCCGAACCGAGCTTCCGTATCGTTCACCGGGCGACCTAGGGAGGAATTCCATGAAATTCGTGACCAGCATTCTCAATCGCCGCGCTGTCATGGCGCTGGCGGCCGCGTCGATGCTTGCCGGCGTCATGCACTCGGCGCCGGTTTCGGCGGCGGACGTGACCATTCCGATCATCGTCAAGGACACCACGTCCTTCTACTGGCAGATCGTCCTGGCCGGGGCCCGCAAGGCCGGCAAGGATCTCGGCGTCAACGTGCCGGAGCTCGGCGCCCAGGCAGAGACCGACGTAAACGGCCAGATCTCGATCCTCGAAAACGCCGTCGCCAGCAATCCGGCGGCGATCGTCATCTCGCCGACCGAGTTCAAGGCGCTCGGCAAGCCGATCGACGAAGCCGCCGCCAAGGTCAAGGTTATCGGCATCGATTCCGGCGCCGACTCCAAGGCCTTCACCTCCTTCCTGACCACTGACAACGTCCAGGGCGGCCGCGTCGCCGCTGACGGCCTCGCAGCGGCCATCGGCGAAGCCAATGGCGGCAAGATCGAGGGCGACGTTGCCCTGATCACCAACACGCCTGGCGCCGGCTCGCTCGAACAGCGCAAGCAGGGCTTCATCGAACAGCTCAAGGCGAAATATCCGGGCCTGAAGCTGGTCGCCGACAAATATGCCGACGGCCAGGCCACCACCGGCCTCAACATCGCCACCGACCTGATCACCGCCAATCCGAACCTCAAGGGTATTTTCGCTTCCAACCTGATCATGGCGCAGGGCGTCGGGCAGGCTGTCGCCGAAAACAGCCTCGGCGGCAAGCTGGCGCTGGTTGGCTTCGACAGCGACGAGAAGCTGATCAAGTTCCTCAACGACGGCGTCATTTCCGCCCTCGTCGTCCAGGATCCCTACCGGATGGGCTATGACGGCATCAAGACCGCGCTTGCCGCCTCCAAGGGCGAAAAGGTCGAGACCAATGTCGACACCGGCGCCAACCTGGTCACCAAGGCCAACATGAAGGATCCCAAGATCGACGCGCTGCTCAACCCGAAGCTCAACTGAGCATCGGCACGCGCAACTGTTTCCGGGGCCTCTGCGCCCCGGAAACAACAGGGAGGATTGCCATGACGTCGACCGCGCAGGAACTGCATCCGGCCCCCGTGCTGGAGCCCGGCAGGACGATCCTCGAGCTGCAGGGTCTGGAAAAGCGGTATCCCGGCACGCATGCGCTGAAGCCTGTGACCCTGGCCTTCAAGGCGGGAGAGATCCACGCCATCGTCGGCGAGAACGGTGCCGGCAAATCGACCCTGATCAAACTTCTGACCGGCGTCATCCCGCGCACCTCCGGAGAGGTTGTGTGGGAAGGCAAGCCGGCTGCCCTGGCGACGCCGCACGAAGCCATGGCGCTCGGCATCAACGCCGTGCACCAGGAAGTCGTGCTCTGCCGTCACCTGACCGTCGCCGCCAACATGTTCCTCGGCGAGGAGAATTCGCGCTTCGGCATCCTCCAGCAGCGAGCCATGGTCAGGGAAGCGCAGAAGATCATCGACGGTCTCGGCTTCGACCTGCCGGCGCATGTCGTGCTCGGCGATCTCACCATCGGCCAGCAGCAGCTGATCGCCGCCGCCCGCGCCACCGTGCGCGGCACCAAATTCCTGATTTTCGACGAGCCCACCGCGTACCTCACCCGCAAGGAGGCCGACCAGCTGTTCACGCTGATCCGCCGCCTGAAGGGTGAAGGCGTCACCATCATCTACATCAGCCATCGCATGGAGGAGGTGTTCGAGCTCGCCGACCGCGTCTCGGTGCTGCGTGACGGCACGCTGGTCGGCACCCGCAACATCGCCGAGACCAATGAGCCGGAGCTGGTCAAGCTGATGATCAACCGCTCGATCGAGCAGATCTATCACAAGGAGCATTTCACGCCGGGCGCCGTCATCGCCGAGGCGCGGAATCTGTCCGGCAAGGGTTTCGAGAATGTCTCTCTGTCGGTGCGCGCGGGAGAGATCGTCGGGCTCTACGGCCTGATCGGAGCCGGCCGCAGCGAATTCGTCACCACCCTCTACGGCCGCCACCGCAAATCGGCCGGCCAGGTGTTGTGGGAAGGCAAGGAGGTGCAGGTCAACTCCGAGCACGACGCCATCAAGCTCGGCATGGCGCTGGCACCGGAAAGCCGCCGCGACCAGGGCCTGTGTCTCAACCTGCCGGTCGCATTGAATCTCAATTTGCCGATCTACAAACGCATATCGAAAAATCTGCTGATCTCGTCTGCGCAGGAGAAGGCCGAGGCGGACCGGCAGATCGCCGACCTCAGGATCAAGACGCCGACGCGCGGCGCGCTGGCCTCCAGCCTGTCGGGCGGCAACCAGCAGAAGATCGTCATCGGCAAGTGGCTGGCGCACGGCGCCAAACTGTTCATCTTCGACGAGCCGACGGTCGGCGTCGATGTAGGCACCAAGGCCGAGATCTACCGGCTGTTCAGTGTGCTGTTGTCCAAGGGCGCGGGCATCATCCTGATCTCGTCCTATCTGCCTGAGGTCTACGAACTGGCTGACACGCTGCATGTGTTCAGGCGCGGCAAGCTGGTGGCCACGCATGGTTTCCGCACCGCCGATCACGAGGACATTCTGAGCCAGGCCCTGGCCGAGAAACAAGAAAAGACGGGAGGACAGACATGAGCACCGAGGCGATCCCTGCCGAAAAGCCGAAGCGCAACTACAATGCCCTGTTCGGGCTGACGCTGCTTGGCCTGCTGCTTCTGATGTGGGTCATCCTGGCGGTCGCCACGCCGTCCTTCGCTTCGGCGCTCAATATCACCAACCTGCTGCGCCAGGGTTCTCTGATCGCCATCCTGGCCGTCGGCCAGACCTTCGTCATCATCACCGGCGGCATCGACCTTTCCGTCGGCGCCATCGTCGGCTTCGCCACCGTCATCGTCGCGCTGCTGATCAATGCCGGCTGGCCGGTCTGGATCGCGGTTCTGGCGACGCTGCTGGTGGGGGTCGCCATCGGCCTGTTCCACGGTTTCGGCATCGTCAGGATGGGCCTGCCGCCCTTCATCATCACGCTGGCGACCATGACCTCGCTGCGCGGCATCGGTCTCCTGATGACCAATGGCAATTCGATATCGATCAACAGCGACGCGTTCCAGGCGTTTTCGCGCGGCTCGCTGCTGGGGATCCCCTATCTGTTCTGGATGGTAATCGTGGTTGCCCTGCCCTCCTACGTCTTCCTGCACCACACGCGATGGGGACGCTATCTCTTCTCCGTCGGCTCGAACGCGGAAGCCGCGCGCCTCTCCGGCGTCAACGTGCCGCGCACGATCTACATGGCCTATGTGCTGTCCGGCCTGTGCGCGGCTTTCGTCGGCGTGCTGCTCGCGTCCCGCATCGGCATCGGCAATCCGACGCAGGGCGACACCTACGAGCTGCAAGCCATCGCCTCGTCGGTGATCGGCGGCACGTCGTTGTTCGGCGCTATCGGTTCGGTGCACGGGCCGCTGATCGGCTCGTTCATCCTCTCCACCATCAACAACGGCGCCAACCTGCTCAACGTCAACACGTTCTGGCAGCGCGTCATCACCGGCATGTTGATCATCGTCATCGTCTACTTCGACGGCCTGCGCCGCCAAGGTGGCAAGTAAAATCGATCGCCGGCCGGGTCGAAAATCGACCGACGATTCCATGAACCGACTGGATTGAAGCATGAAAGCCGTTGTCTGCCGTTCGCCCGGCGACCTTGTCGTGGAAGACCGTCCCGCGGCTGGCTCGCCGCCTCCCGGCTGGGCGCTGGTGGCGGTCAGCCATGTCGGCATCTGCGGCACCGACTACCACATCTTCGAGGGCAAGCATCCCTTCCTCGCCTACCCCCGCATCATGGGCCATGAAGTGTCGGGGACCATCGTCGAGGCGGGCGAAGGCGTTGGTCTTGCCACGGGCGAGCCGGTCATCATCAATCCCTATCTGGCGTGCGGCAAATGCATCGCCTGCCGGCACGGTAAACCCAATTGCTGTGTCCGGATCGAAGTGCTCGGCGTGCATCGCGACGGCGCCATGTGCGAACAGATCCTTATCCCGGAACAAAACCTCTATCCAGCCAACGGCCTGTCGTTGGCCGATGCCGCGGCCGTCGAGTTCCTGGCCATCGGCGCCCATGCGGTGCGGCGCTCGCGTGCCGATCCCGGCGCACGGACGCTCGTCATCGGCGCCGGACCGATCGGGCTCGGCACCGCCATCTTCGCCCGCATCGCCGGGCTCGACGTGACGCTGCTCGACATGAGCAGCGAAAGGCTCCGCTTCGCCGCCAATGAACTCGGCTTCAAGACCCTCGACGGGTCGCGCGGCGCGGCATCCGATCTGGTCAGCGAAGCGACATCAGGCGAAGGCTTCGACGTGGTCTTCGACGCCACCGGCAACACCGGCTCGGTGCAGTCGGCCTTCGCTCATGTCGCGCATGGCGGGACATTGGTGCTGGTCAGCGTCGTCAAGGACGACATCGCCTTTTCCGACCCCGAATTCCACAAGCGCGAGATGACGCTTGTCGGCAGCCGCAATGCCTTGCGGGCCGATTTCGACCACGTCGCCGCTTCGATCCGCGATGGCGCGGTGCCGCTGGCCAAGCTCGTCACCCACCGCACCACGCTTGCCGACACGCCACGTGACCTCGCCCGCTGGGCGCATGAGAAATCCGGGCTGATCAAGGCCGTGATCGAGGTAGGGGCATAACATGGCAGGCCGTGAACCCGGCCCGAATTGACCACACCCCCGCGCAGGTCGACCCCCAAACGCCAAGCCGCTGACAAGTGCGCGCGACCGGGCTGGTCTGATTCCAGCGTTAGGCCGACACGCCTACAGCGCCGACAGTTTCAGCTCCACCCGCTCCGCCGGGAAGCGCGCCTCGGCGAATTGGATCGGCCGGCCGTCCGGCGTCATGTTGACGACCACCGTGACCAGCACGATGCCGCCCGGCTGCAGATCGAGGTCGGCAAGGTCGGAAGCATCGGCGTGACGCGCCGACAGCACCGTCGATTGCCTGAGATAATCGTCTATGCCGAAACGCTTGAGCGATGCGGTGATCGACCCGGTCTCGGCCATGGCCACATCGATGCCGGCGAAGCGCCTGGCGTCGAACCAGCCGGAAGCGCGCGACACCGGCTTCCCATCGGCCTCGCCGCGCGTCTCCAGGCGAATCACATCCGATCCCCTGGCAACGCCCAGGGCTTCGGCGACGCGCCGGCTGGCGGGCTCGACCGATGAGGCCAGCAGCACGATATGCCGCTCCGACGCCTGGCCCTGCAAGCCGGTTGAAAATCGCGTGCGCGCGCCGATCGGATAGGACAGCCGCTTGCGCGACAGCACGAAAGTGCCGCGCCCCTGCTCGGCCCGCAGTACCCCGTCTTGCACGAGCGCCGCGATGGCGCTGCGCACCGTGTGACGGTTGACGCCATAGCGCTCGGCCAGCGCCACCTCCGGCGGCAGCGCGGCATTCTCGGCAAAATCGCCGGCAGCGATCGATTGCAGGATTCGGTCGGCGATCTGGCGCCACAACGAGACGCCGCTGCGCCGCTCGATACCGTCAGCCACGTGTTTTCCGTTCACGGTTTCGCCCCTGGCCGGCCCCTGTCACGCACCCGTCATGGACTCGCGTTAGGTAATGGGTATAATTCGTATGGTTGTCTATATCAATAGATAAATTAGAAGCAAGGATGTTGCTCATGCGAGGACGGGAAGCGCGCGACCAGGCCGAACGCAAGGCGGCCATGGCAACCCTGGCGCAGTCCAGCGGCGACGACATCGTTCGCCTCTGGAACGAATCCGGCCTGCCTGCCGAGGCCGAACTGCTGCGCGGTCCCGAGACCGGCCTGGTTACCATGCGCGGCCGCATCGGCGGCGGCGGCGCGCCGTTCAATGTCGGCGAGGCCACCGTGACCCGCGCCACAGTGCGCCTGCCGTCCGGACAGGTCGGCCATTGCTATGCGCTCGGCCGCGACAAGCAGAAGGCGAAGCTGGCGGCCATCGCCGACGCGCTGTGGCAGGACCCCGCCCACCGAGAGGCGGTCGAAACGGGCCTTCTCGCGCCGCTGCGGGCTGCCTTGACCACGGCACGAGAAAGGCGCCGCGCCGAAACGGCGGCAACGAAGGTGGATTTCTTCACCATGGTTCGCGGAGAAGATTGATGGATATCGCAGCGCAATCGATCGAGGGCGGGTTCGCCGATCCGGTGTTCAACGCCCAGACGGTGTTTCGCGCCGTCATGGACGCAATGGCGCGGCCGGGCAGCGTGCAACCCTTGCCGGCCCTGGCCCGCCCGCCGGCGCCGCTTTCGGCGACATCGGGCGCGGTTGCGCTGGCATTGTGCGACAATGACACGCCGCTCTGGCTCGACCCGGCCCTGCATGCCTCGGCAGCGGTCATGTCCTGGCTCGGCTTTCACAGCGGTGCGCCGCTGGCCAACACCCCGGCCGACGCGCATTTCGCGTTTGTGGCCTCGCCGGCCGAGATGATGGCGCTCGACGGTTTCTCGCAAGGCACGCAGGACTATCCCGACCGCTCGACCACATTGATCCTGCAGGTCGGCGATCTCACGTCAGGCACGCCGCTGCTGCTCGAAGGTCCTGGCATCGAGAAGACGGCGACGATCGCGCCGGCCCGCATGCCGCGTCATTTCATCGAGCAGTGGAAGCAGAACATCAACCGCTTTCCGCGCGGCGTCGACATCATCCTGGCGGCACATGACAGCCTCGCCTGCCTGCCGCGTACGACACGCATCAAGACGACGGAGGCCTAGCGATGTATGTTGCGGTAAAAGGCGGCGAAGCCGCGATCGCCAACGCCCACAGCCTGCTCGCTGACCGTCGGCGCGGTGACCGCTCGGTACCGGCACTGCGCCTCGACCAGATCGTCGAACAGCTGGCGCTCGGCGTCGACCGGGTGATGAGCGAAGGCTCGCTTTACGATCGCGAACTCGCCGCACTCGCTATCGTGCAGGCGCGCGGCGACATGATCGAGGCGATCTTCCTGGTGCGGGCCTACCGCACCACGCTGCCGCGCTTTGGCTATACAAATGCCATCGACACCGCCACCATGCTGGTCGAACGCCGCGTTTCGGCGACCTACAAGGACCTGCCCGGCGGCCAGTTGCTTGGGCCCACCTTCGACTACACGCACCGGCTGCTCGATCCCGAGCTTGCCGCCGGCGCCGATGTCGCCGCGCCCGTGCGGCGCGAGACGGAAGCGCAGGCAATGCCGCGCGTCTCGGCGATCCTCGCTCGCGAAGGGCTGATCGAGCCGGACGGAGACATGCCTCAGGACCATGTCCCCGGCGACATCACCCGCGAGCCGCTGGAGTTCCCGATGGCTCGCGACAGCCGCCTGCAGGCGCTGTCGCGCGGCGACGAGGGGTTCCTGCTGGCGCTCGGCTATTCCACGCAGCGCGGCTATGCCCGCAACCATCCCTTCGTCGGCGAGATCCGCATCGGCGAGGTCGAGCTGGAGCTCGACGTGCCCGAACTGCCTTTCGCGGTGCCCCTCGGTACCGCGCGCGTTACCGAATGCCAGGTGGTCAATCAGTTCAAGGGCTCGGCCAAGGCGCCACCGCAATTCACACGCGGCTACGGGCTGGTCTTCGGCCAGAGCGAGCGCAAGGCGATGGCCATGGCACTCTGCGACCGCGCTCTTCGTGCAAGCGAACTCGGCGAGGACATTGTCGCCGCCGCCCAGGACGAGGAATTCGTCATCTCGCACTCCGACAACGTCCAGGCGACCGGCTTCGTCGAACATCTGAAGCTGCCGCATTATGTCGACTTCCAGGCCGAACTCGACCTCGTGCGCCGCATGCGCGCCGAGTACGACGCCCGCGAAAATCCCGGCAAGATTGAAGAGAAGAAAGAGGCCGCGGAATGAGCGCGCAACCGACCGACATCGCCGCCTATAACTTCGCTTATCTCGACGAACAGACCAAGCGGATGATCCGCCGCGCGATCCTCAAGGGCATCGCCATTCCCGGCTATCAGGTGCCGTTCGCCTCGCGCGAAATGCCGATGCCCTATGGCTGGGGCACCGGCGGCGTCCAGGTTACCGCTTCGATCATCGGCCCCGACGATGTGCTGAAGGTCATCGACCAGGGCGCCGACGACACCACCAATGCGGTCTCGATCCGCGCCTTCTTCAAGAAGGTCGCCAATGTCGCGGTGACGACCGACACGGCCAGCGCCAGCATCATCCAGACCCGCCATCGCATTCCCGAACATCCGCTCGCCGCGGGCCAGGTGCTGGTCTATCAGGTGCCGATCCCCGAGCCCCTGCGCTTCCTCGAGCCGCGCGAGACCGAAACGCGCAAGATGCATGCGCTGGAGGAATACGGCCTCATGCATGTGAAGCTCTACGAGGACATCGCCAAGCACGGCCGCATCGCCACCACCTACGCCTATCCGGTGAAGGTTGAGGGCCGCTATGTGATGGACCCGTCGCCGACGCCGAAATTCGACAATCCCAAGATGCACCGCTCGCCGGCTTTGCAGCTGTTCGGCGCCGGCCGCGAGAAGCGCATCTATGCGCTGCCGCCCTTCACTGATGTGGTCAGCCTCGACTTCGAGGATCATCCGTTCGAGGTGCAGACCTTCGACCAGCCCTGCGCGCTATGCGGAGCCGAGAACGTCTATCTCGACGAGGTCATCCTCGATGATCACGGCGGCCACATGTTCGTCTGCTCCGACACCGACCACTGCGAGAAGCGGCGCAGCACCCCTACCTCCCCCTTGTGGGGAGGTCGCGCCGAAGGCGCGGGTGGGGGTAGCGACCCATCGGCAGGCCCCCACCCCGGCGCTGCGCGCCGACCCTCCCCACAAGGGGGAGGGTAAGGAGATACAATGACCGACGAACCCTTGCTACGCGTTTCGGCGCTCTCGAAATTCTACGGCTCGCGCGTCGGCTGCGACAACGTCACCTTCGATCTGTGGCCGGGCGAAGTCCTGGCTGTCGTGGGCGAATCCGGCTCCGGCAAGACGACATTGCTCAACTGCCTGTCGACGCGGCTGCTGCCCTCATCCGGCACCGCCAGCTACCGCATGCGCGACGGCCAGTTCCGCGAACTCTACCGCATGAGCGAGGCCGAGCGCCGCTTCCTGATGCGCACCGACTGGGGCTTTGTCCACCAGAATCCGGCCGACGGCTTGCGCATGACGGTGTCGGCCGGCGCCAATGTCGGCGAACGCTTGATGGCGGTGGGCGAACGCCACTACGGCAAGATCCGCGCCACCGCCGTCGACTGGCTGTCGCGCGTCGAGATCGAGGAAGATCGCATCGACGACGAGCCGCGCGCCTTTTCCGGCGGCATGCGCCAGCGCCTGCAGATCGCCCGCAACCTCGTCACCGGCCCGCGGCTGGTGTTCATGGATGAACCGACAGGCGGCCTCGACGTCTCGGTGCAGGCGCGCCTGCTCGATCTCTTGCGCGGCCTCGTCACCGATCTCGGCCTCGCCGCCATCGTCGTCACCCATGACCTCGCGGTGGCGCGGCTTTTGTCGCAGCGCATGATGGTGATGAAGGACGGCCGCGTCGTCGAAAGCGGCCTCACCGACCGCGTGCTCGACGACCCGCGCGCGCCGTACACGCAATTACTTGTTTCCTCGATTCTGCAGGTTTGACGATGGCGCCAAGTCACCCCCCTCTGTCCTGCCCGCAAACGGATAACGATTGGAGTACCTTCTGATGCCGACGCCTCTCGTTGTTTCCGACGTCGCCAAGAGCTTCACCATGCATCTGCGCGACGGCATCAAACTGCCTGTCGTCGCCGGTGTCTCCTTCTCGATCCGCGCCGGTGAATGCACCGTGCTCGGCGGCCCGTCCGGGGCCGGCAAGAGCTCGATCCTGAAGATGCTCTACGGCAATTACGCCGTCGACGAAGGCCAGATCATCGTCACGCACGAAGACGGGCTGATCGACCTTGCCAGCGCCAGCCCGCGCACCGTGCTTGCCGTGCGCCGCCAGACCATCGGCTATGTCAGCCAGTTCCTGCGCACCGTGCCCCGCGTATCGGCGCTCGACGTCGTCGCTGAGCCGCTCGTAGAGCGCGGTGAGGATCGCGAAGCAGCAAGAAGCAAGGCGCGCGCCCTGCTGGCGCAGCTTAACCTGCCGGAAAAACTCTGGGCATTGCCGCCGGCGACCTTCTCCGGCGGCGAGCAGCAGCGCGTCAACATCGCGCGTGGCTTCATCACCGGGCACCCGATCCTGCTGCTCGACGAGCCGACCGCTTCGCTCGACGCAAGGAACCGCGATGTGGTGATCGAACTCATCGCCGCCAAGAAGGCGGCAGGCGTCGCCCTGCTCGGCATCTTCCACGACCATGATGTGCGCGAAGCGGTGGCCGACCGCATCATCGACGTCACCGCCTTCGCCCCGGGAAAGCTCGCCGCATGAGCAGGAAATTGTCGGAGACGCCGCTGGTCCACCCGACGGCGGACGTGGAGAATTCGACGCTTGGCCGGTGGACCGAAATCGCCGACCGCTGTCGGGTTTCGGAAAGCGAACTCGGCGACTATTCCTACATGATGCAGGACTGCGCCGTCTGGTGTGCGACGATCGGCAAATTCTCCAACATCGCGGCAAGCGTGCGCATCAACGCCACCAACCACCCGACCTGGCGGCCGACGCTGCACCATTTCACCTACCGCGCATCGGACTATTGGGACGATGCCGAACACGAGAGCGAATTTTTCGCTGAGCGCCGCGCCAGGCGCGTCACAATCGGCCACGACACATGGCTTGGCCATGGCTCGACAGTCCTGCCCGGCATCACCGTCGGCGATGGCGCCGCCGTCGGCGCCGGAGCGGTGGTATCGAAGGATGTCGCTCCCTACACCATCGTCGCCGGCGTGCCGGCAAAGCCGATCCGCGAGCGCTTCGACCGCCGCACCGCCGAGCGCTACCAGGCGCTTGCCTGGTGGGATTGGGACCATGCAAGGCTGCGCGCCGCACTCGACGATTTCCGTCAGCTCGAGGCCGAAGCTTTCCTGGAAAAATACGGTGGATGACGGTGGTGAATGGAATAGGGCTGCTCACTATTCGCATCCCTTACATAGAGTTCGGGCAGGGGGCTGTCTTCTCAAGCCGCCTGCCTTCCGCAGTTTCAGGGACGTGGAGCATTTCGAGGAACTGATGGTCCTGGCCTGATCGCGCGCGACGCGGCTGTGGGTGGTAACAAAACTGACATCAATCCGACACCGCAGGTTCATGGCGCTGCGCTAGCGAGGGTCAACAGGACCTTCAACCGCGACTGGACGGGAACGCACCATGTCAGCCACGCTCGAAATCCGCAGCGTCACCCGACGATTTGGCAAGAACACCGCCGTTAACGATGTCAGCATCTCGATCCCGCAGGGTCAGATGGTCGGCGTCATCGGCCGTTCCGGCGCCGGCAAGTCGACCCTTCTGCGTATGATCAACCGCCTCATCGATCCCAGCCATGGATCGATTTTCTTCGACGGAGCCGAGGTCTCGCAATTGCGCGGTTCGCCGCTCAGGCGCTGGCAGCGCGACTGCGCCATGATCTTCCAGCAATTCAACCTTGTGCCGCGCCTCGACGTGCTGACCAATGTGCTGCTCGGCCGGCTGAACCATCGTCCGACCCTGTCGAACCTTTTCGGCATGTTCTCGCGAACCGAATGTGCGCAGGCGGTCGCGGCCCTCGAGCGGCTCGACATCGCCCGTACCGCGCTGCAGCCCGCCGGCACCTTGTCGGGCGGCCAGCAGCAGCGTGTCGCCATTGCCCGCGCCATGATGCAGCAGCCCCGGGTGATCCTGGCCGACGAGCCGATCGCTTCGCTCGACCCGCTCAACGCCAAGGTGGTGATGGATTCGCTGCAGGACATCAATTTGCGCGAAGGCATCACCGTGGTCACCAACCTGCACACGCTGGACACCGCCCGTACCTATTGCAACCGCATCATCGGCATGGCCGCGGGCAAGGTCGTGTTCGACGGGCCGCCGGAGGAGCTTAACCGCGAGGCCGTCCGTCTCGTCTATGGCGCCGACAGCAATGGCGGCGAAATCTCCGAGGCCATCACCTCCACCAGCGTTGCCTTCAAGCAAAAGATCGCCGCATCTGCCGGACCGCTCGAACCCGCGTTCCCGGGTTACTGAGAGCGGACATGGATCGCCAGCCCGCGTCAGGGCACCCGTCAAAATCACCAACGCCGCCGGCGCGGGGCCGGAACCTACAGGAGAGAAATCAGATGTTCAGGAAGATGGTTTTCAGCGCCGTTTCGGTGCTCGCAATGGCCACCGGCGCGGCGCATGCCGCCGATATGAAGGAATTCCGCGTCGGCATCCTCGGCGGCGAGAACGAAACCGACCGGCTGCGCAACTACCAGTGCCTCGCCGATCACCTGAAGGCCGAATTCGGCTTCGAGAAGGTCTCGCTGTTTCCGGCCGCCGACTATGACGGTGTCATCCAGGGCCTTCTCGGCGGCACGCTCGACTTCGCCGAACTCGGCGCTTCCGGCTATGCCAGCGTCGTCCTCAAGGATCCCAAGGCGGTGACCCCGATCCTCACCACCCAGCAGACCGACGGCGCGACCGGCTACTATTCGATCGGCCTGGCGCTGAAGTCTTCCGGCATCACCGACATCAAGTCGGCCAAGGGCAAGAAGCTCGGCTACGCCGATCCGGATTCGACCTCCGGCTATCTGATCCCGCTGACGCAGATTCCGAAGGACACGGGCGCGTCGAACGAGACCTTCTTCGCCTCGACCCAGTTCAATGGCGGCCATGAGAACAATGTGCTCGCCGTGCGAGACGGCAAGGTCGACGTGGCCGTGGACGATTCCTCCGGCATCGGCGACTTCAAGGACGGCTACACCTCCGGCACCTTCCACAAGGAAGTCGCCAAGGGCGCCGTCGACCCCAACGACTTCGTCGAGGTCTGGCGCTCGGGCCTGATCCCGAACGGTCCGCTGGTCGTGCGCACGGCGCTCGGCGACGAGATGACGGCCAAGCTGGCGGCCTTCTTCACCGACCTGCCCAAGAAGGACAAGGCTTGCTTCGAAGGCGTCGAAGGCGGTGATTTTACCGGCTACGTTCCGGTGAAGGCGGATTTCTATAACGTCATCGTCGAAGCCCGTAAGGCAGCCATCGGCGGCTAAAGGCAGAAATCAGGAAGGGCGGCGTCGAGAAAACGCCGCCCTTCTTGCATCTCCGATCATGACCCTTTCCCTGACAGCTCCTTCCGGCGCCACGCACCAGATGGCCGACGCCTGGCGTCGCCAGACCTCCTTGCGCCGGCTCTACACCGCCATCGGCGTCGGCCTGCTGTTGGTCGCACTCGGCGGCACCATGTGGTTCGCCGACGATGCCAATGCCGGACACTTCTTCGACCGGCTTCCGCACATACTGGATTTCCTGAGCTGGCTCGTTCCCAAGGACTGGAACGATGTCTGGCGGGCGCTGTTCGACATCGCCTCGCCGCATGACACCGGCACGCAGGAATTCAACTTTCCGCTCGGCCGCGCCTATGTCTGGGGCGGTTTCTACATCCCCGAATATTTCGAGCTGATGCTGACCACGCTTAACGTGGCGCTGGTCTCGACATCTATCGGTTTCGTCTTCGCCGTGCCGTTCTCCTTCATCGCGGCGCGCAACCTAACGCCGCATCCGCTGCTGCGGCTTGTCGTCAAGCGCGTCATGGAACTGCTGCGCGCCTTTCCCGAGATCGTCATCGCCGGCCTGTTCGCGGCCATCGTCTCGATCGGCCCGATCGCCGCCATCATCGCCATCGGCCTGCATTCGATCGGCGCGTTGGGCAAGCTGTTCTATGAGATCAACGAGAATATCGACATGCGCGCCGAGGAAGGCCTGCGGGCCGTCGGCGCCAACTGGTTCGAACGGGTACGCTTTGCCGGCCTGCCGCAGGTGCTGCCCAATTTCATGTCCTATACGCTGCTCAGGATCGAGATCAACGTGCGCATCTCCACCATCATGGGCGCGGTCGGCGGCGGCGGCATCGGCGAGGAGCTGAAGCTGTCGATCTCGCGCGGCTTCGGCGCCAAGACGATAGCCTTGGTGCTGCTCCTGTTCACGACCATCTTCATCGTCGACCAGTTCTCCGCCTGGCTGCGCCGCAAGCTGGTCGGCGAACAGGCCTTTGTGATGAGCGCCTGATCATGACCGCCGCCGAAATTCAGTCGATCGAGGAACGCTTCCCGCAAGTGTTCCGCCGGCCGTTCCACAAGCGTTTCGGGCCGCTGCTGCTGCTTGGCGGCATCTTGCTCTACCTGCTCTACGCGCTGTGGTTCTTCAATCTGCCGCAAGTGCTGCGGGAATCGCATTGGGAGCGGCTGCCGCTGTTCCTGACCCAGTGGATCAGTTACGACGTGCAGCCGATCTTCCGCCTCGACGAGCCCGAGATAACGGCCAAATACCCCCGCTTTTCTGTACTCGGCCCCAATCCCCACCCGGATTGGGTCAAGACCAACGCCGACGGTTCGGTGACGGTCCTGATCGACGGCACGGCGAAGTCGGTCACCTTCGACAAGGCACGAGCAACGATCGTCGCCGCTGGGACGAGCGTGCCGGTGGCGCTGGACAGCGGCAAGCCGCTGGTCTCGGGACCCGTTCCCGACTGGGTCACCGTGCATGAGGATGAGGTCGTCGCCGACATGGGCTTCGCCGGCGAGGTCCGCGTCGCCCCCGACCGCGTCAGGATCCGCAAGCGCTTTCTCGGCTGGGCGAACTTCGTCTTCGACACACGCTCGCCCTTCTTCGGAAAATCCGCCGGCGAGGTGGTGTCACTGATCACGTCGGGCCCCGAGCTGAAAGCGGGCACCTCCAATCTGGCGCTCGCCGGCAACAACATCTGGAACAATGCGCAGTGGCAGCATGGCGATGTCTGGACAAAGCTGTTGCAGACCATCGTCATGGCCTTTCTCGGCACCGCGCTCGGCGGCATCGTCGCCTTCCCGCTCGCCTTCTTCGCCGCCCGCAACATCACCCCCAACCGGCTGGTCAACCAGCTGCTCAAGCGCTTCTTCGACTTCATGCGCTCCATCGACATGCTGATCTGGGCACTGTTCTTCACGCGCGCCTTCGGACCGGGTCCGCTGGCCGGCAGCGCCGCGATCTTCTTCACCGAGATCGGCACGCTCGGCAAAACCTATTCCGAGGCGCTGGAGAACATCGATGACAAGCCGCGCGAAGGTGTTGTGTCGACAGGCGCCAACCGTCTTCTGGTGCAGCGCTACGGCGTACTGCCGGAAGTGGTGCCGGTGTTCATCAGCCAGACGCTCTATCAGTGGGAATCCAACACCAGGGGCGCAACCATTATCGGCGCCGTCGGCGCCGGCGGCATCGGCTTGAAACTGTGGGAAGCGATGCGCACCAATTCGAACTGGGCCAACGTCTTCTACATGGTGCTGCTGACGCTGGTCGTGGTCTTCATCTTCGACAACATTTCCAATTTGCTGCGCCGCAGGCTGAGCCGGACGATTCACGACTACAACAGGTTGCAGGCCGAGCAGGGCTAACCTTGTGACGCATAAGCGCGGGCATCGTATGGTGCCGCGCCAAGGATCGACCCCCACTCCGTCGAGCTGCGCTCGACACCTCTCCCCCGATCGACGGGGGAGAGGAAAGCGCCAGGGCGTCCTGGCCGATCCTAGGCGGAGGCTCCTTTCTATCCCGAGCCACCGGGGCCCTTTCCTCTCCCTCCGGAGGGGGGAGAGGTGGCTCGGCGAAGCCGAGACGGAGTGGGGGAACCACCTGGAAACCGCCGCGAACGCAACTGGAAAATGGGCCAGGCGCAATCAACGCCTCGCCTTGCGCCAAAGGTCGCCGACGCAGGTCTTGTTCGCGTCACTATCGCCCGACCAAGGCACCTAGGCGGCCTTCTTCCACCCGTTCTTGATATGCTTATATCCATCCCGATAAACCGCTTCCGGGCTCTCGGAAAAATCGCGCCACACCTTGGTCGCCGCCGCGAGATCCTTCAGCGAACGTCCAAACGCCTCGATCGTCAGCCAGTCGTCGTAGCCGCTCTTGCGGATGGCCGAGAATGTTTCCTTCCAGGGGATGTTGCCGCGCCCCGGCACGCCGCGATCGTTCTCCGATATATGGATATGCACGACATTCCTGCGATGCTTCGTATAGGCGCCGATCGGGTCTGCCTCCTCGATATTGGCGTGGAAGGTGTCGTACATCGCCTTGATGTGCGGCCGGTCGATGGCATCGATATGCTCCGACAGGTCGGCCATCGTGTTGAGGAGATAGCATTCGAAGCGGTTGAGCGCCTCGAGCCCGATGGTGACGTTCCTCTTGCCTGCATGATCGCCGATGGCGCGCTGCGAGGTGACGGAGCGTTTCTTCTCGGCCGCGGTCGGCCCGGAACCGGAAAAGGCGCCGAGCGTCGAATGCAATGGGCCGCTCAGCGTTCTGGCGCCGAGCGCGTCTGCGCAATCGATCGCCCATTTCATGTAGTCGACACCGGCCTTGCGCGTTGCCGCATCGGCCGAGATCAGGTTCATCGCCGGATCGCCCATCGCTGAAACGGCGGTCCGTTCAAGCCCTATGCGATCGAGCAGCTCGCCCAATTTCCTGTAGTCGTCCGGCATGCCGGCAAAGATCGGTATCTCGACGCCGTCGAAGCCGGTGGCCTTGATGTCGCGAAGCAATGGCTCGTGCTTCTTCGATACGGCCGTCGTCCACAAGAACATGCACATGCCGATTTTCATCGACGCCCCTCCCCCAAATGATCCCCCCGCGAGATCAAATTTAAAGTTTCGTCCACACTCCATTCTTTTTCGACGATTTCACGCAGGCCTCGATGAAGGCCATGCCCTCGACGCCGTCCTGAATGGTCGGGAACACGACGTCCTTGGCAGGTTTGCCGCCCTTGCGCCGCGCGGCGCGGATGGCGCGTGCGGCCTCCTGGTAGATGTTGGCGAAGCCTTCGAGATAGCCTTCGGGATGGCCGGAGGGAACGCGGCTGACACGGCCCGCCACCGGCAGCGCGCCGGCGCCGTTGCGGGTGATCAGCTGCTTGGGCTGGCCGAACGGCGTATACCAGAGATAGTTCGGGTCGGCCTGCACCCATTCCAGCCCGCCCTTCGAGCCATAGATGCGCAGCTTCAGCCCGTTCTCATGGCCGGGCGCCACCTGGCTTGCCCAGATCATGCCTTTTGCCGCATGCGTCTTGCCGACCGGCTTGAAGCGCAGCATGACGTTGACATTGTCGTCGAGCTGCCGTCCCGGCACGAAGGCGTCGAGATCGGCCGACAGAGTGTCGAGTTCCAGCCCGGAGACAAAGCGGGCAAGATTGTAGGCATGCGTGCCGATGTCGCCGAGCGCGCCGCCCGCGCCGGCCTGTTTCGGGTCGGAACGCCACGCCGCTTGCTTCTGGCCGGTGGCGGCAAGGTCCTCCGTCAGCCAGTCCTGCGGATATTCCGACTGCACGATGCGGATGTCGCCGAGCACGCCCTTGGCCACCATCTCGCGCGCCTGGCGGATCATCGGATAGGCGGTGTAATTGTGGGTCAGCACGAACACCTTGCCGGTCTTCTCGACGATCGCCGCGAGCTTCTTTGCCTCGGCCAGCGTCGTCGCCAGCGGCTTGTCGCAGATGACATGGATGCCGGCTTCAAGAAACGCCCTGGCCGCCGGCACATGCACATTGTTCGGAGTGACGATGGCCACCGCCTCGATGCCATCCGGGCGCTTTGCCTCGGCCTTGGCCATCTCGGCATAGGACGTGTAGCTGCGCGAAGGGTCGAGCCCGAGCTCGGCGGCAGAGGCCTTGGCGCGCGCCGGATCGGACGACAGCGCGCCGGCGACCAGCACGAACTCATTGTCCATGCGCGCCGCGATCCGGTGCACCGCGCCGATGAAAGCGCCTTGCCCGCCACCGACCATGCCATAGCGGATCGGGCCGCCTCCCGTTTCCGACTTCGATGCACCGACCATGTCGTCTCCCTCGTGTCTGAGATACCTCCCCCTCGAGGGAGAGGGAAAACCCGCGCTAGATTCCCATCATGGCGCGCAGCACCTTCTTATCCGTGGCACCGCCGGCGAAATCGTCGAACGCCTTCTCCGTCACCCGGATAATGTGGTGCTGGATGAAGGGCGCGCCTTCGGCCGCGCCATCTTCCGGATGCTTCAGGCAGCACTCCCACTCCAGCACCGCCCAGGAATCATAATTGTACTGCGTCAGCTTGGAGAAGATGCCGCCGAAATCCACTTGTCCGTCGCCGAGCGAGCGGAAGCGGCCGGCGCGGTTCGTCCAGCTCTGGTAGCCGGAATAAACGCCTTGCCGCCCGGTCGGATTGAACTCGGCGTCCTTGACGTGGAAGGCCTTGATGCGCTCGTGGTAGATGTCGATGAATTCGAGATAGTCGAGCTGCTGCAACAGGAAGTGCGACGGATCGTAATTGATGTTGCAGCGCTTGTGGCCGCCGACCGCGTCGAGGAACATCTCGAACGTCGCCCCGTCGAACACATCCTCGCCGGGATGGATTTCGTAGCCGACGTCGACGCCATTGTCCTCATAGACATCGAGGATCGGCTTCCAGCGCTTGCCTAGTTCTGCGAACGCCTCTTCGATCAATCCGGCCGGCCGCTGTGGCCAGGGATAGAGGTAGGGGAAAGCCAGAGCGCCGCTGAAGCTCACCGAGACGTCGAGCCCGAGATTGCGCGACGCCTTGGCCCCGAACTGCATCTGTTCGACCGCCCATTGTTGCCGCGCTTTGGGGTTGTTGTGCACCGAAGCCGGCGCAAAGCCGTCGAACTGCGCGTCATAGGCCGGATGCACCGCCACCAATTGCCCCTGCAGATGCGTCGATAGTTCGGTGATCTCGACGCCGGCGTCGGCACAGATGCCCTTCACCTCGTCGCAATAGGCCTTGGAAGACGCAGCCTTCTGGAGGTCGAACAAGCGCGCGTCCCAGGTCGGGATCTGCACGCCCTTATAGCCGAGGCCGGCCGCCCATTTTGTGATCGATGCAAGCGAATTGAACGGCGCTGCATCGCCCGCGAACTGCGCCAGGAACAGTCCAGGGCCCTTCATCGTCGTAGGCATCGGCATCCTCCCTCATTGTTGTCGCGCCCGAGCATAGCGCCGATTGAAGACAGGGCCAGCCACTTTGGTCTGTTCTCAACGGTCACTTGCATGCATTGTCATTCTGGTATTACCAAACGTGGCGATTTGGTCAAGCCTTGCCACTCACATTCAGAGCCCTCCACCGTGCCACGGGAGGGCAGCATAGCCCAATATAATCAATGGAGTAATCCAGACATCAAGTTGCCATCGCACAGTTCTTGCCGCGCGTGGGAAATTGCTGTAGACCTCGTCTTGGGCCCAATTGGTCGAACCAGTTTGCGAAGAAATGCTGGAACGCCTTGGGGAGGAACCGTCCGTCACATCCGGTGACGGCATGTTGCAGGCGAACCATTAGGGACGATCCGGGAAGGACAGACCATGCATCTTTCGACGCACAACTGGATGCGCGCGGAACCGTTGGAGACGACGCTCAAGCGCATCAAGAAATTCGGCTATGAGTCGATCGAGATTTCCGGCGAGCCCGACCAATACAAGACCAAGGAGACGCGCGCGCTCCTGAAGGAGCACGGCATACGCTGCTGGGGCGCCGTGACCTTGATGCTGGGCGAACGCAACCTTGCCGCCCGGGACCAGGGCCAGCGCGAGCGCTCCGTGCAATACGTCAAGGACGTGTTGACCATGGTCAGCGAACTCGACGGCGAGATCATCACGCTGGTTCCCGCGACCGTCGGCAAGGTCGTGCCGGACGGCACCGAGGAAGAGGAATGGAAGTGGGTGGTCGATGCCACCAGGGAGTGCTTCACCCACGCCAAGAAGGTCGGCGTCAAGATCGCGGTCGAGCCACTCAACCGTTTCGAGACCTACCTGTTCAATCGCGGCGCCCAGGCCTTGGCGCTGGCCGACGCGGTCAGCCCGGAATGTGGCGTCTGCCTGGACGCCTACCACATCCATATGGAGGAATTTAACGTTTACGACGCGATCCGTAAGGTCGGAAAGCGCCTGTTCGACTTCCATGTCGCCGACAACAACCGCTTCGCCGCAGGCCTCGGCCAGATCGACTGGCCGAAGATCGTGGCGACCTTGCGGGAGGTCGGCTATGACGGGGCGCTGACCAACGAGTTCGTCGCGCCTGTCGACCGCACACCGGCCGCGCCCTACCCCGACATGGTCGAACGCCACCCGGTCGACATCTCGCCCGAGCAGCTCAAATTCATCCAGGATCACGGCTCCAGCGTGCTGACGGAAAAGTTCTACACCGACCAGATGCGGATCACTGCCGAAACGTTGCTGCCGCTGATCAAGTAGCCGATCCGATTGGGAATGAGCCCTCCAGCCATCCGGCGGCAGGGCCGGGGAAGACCATGCGCATCAAAAGCGTCCAGGCCTGGTGGATTCGCATACCGATCGAGGCGGCCAAGCAGCACCGCAGCGATTTCGGTCAGGTGACGACCTTCGACGCCGCCATCCTGCGCATCGAAACCGATGACGGGCTGGTCGGCTGGGGCGAAGGCAAGAACGCCGCCGGCAGCGCCGGCAGCTATGGTGCGCTCGTCCATATGCTGAACCGCGAGGTCGGGCCGCAGCTCGTCGGCCGCGATCCGGCCGATATCGGCATCATCTGGGAAATGCTCTACAACGGCGTGCGCCACGACAGCGCGGCGCGCGCCGGCCATGCCATGCCGCAGCTGGCGCGGCGCGGCATGAGCGTGGCCGCCATCAGCGCCGTCGACATCGCGCTCTGGGACATACTGGGCAAATCGCTCGGGCAGCCGGTCTGGCGGCTGATCGGTGGGCGCAAGCTCGATCGCATGCCGGCCTACGCCTCGGGTGGCTGGGCGTCCGCCGACGCGATCGGCGACCAGCTCAAATCCTATGTCGCCAGGGGCGGCTTCAAGGCGCTGAAGATGCGCATCGGCGCCATGGATGGCGCCGCGCATGTGTCGGCCGCTCGCGTTCGCGCCGCCCGTGAGGCGCTCGGCCCCGACGTCGAGTTGATGGTCGACGCCCATGGCACCTATACGGTGGCGGAGGCCAAGCGTTTCATCCATCTCGCCGGCGATCTCGACCTTGCCTGGTTCGAGGAGCCGGTGATCGCCGACGACAAGTCCGGCCTTGCCGAAGTCCGTGCCTCCGGCGCCATACCGATCGCCACCGGCGAAAGCGATGCGACCCGCTATGCCTTCCGCGACCTCGCCGTGCTCAAGGCCGCCGACATCTTCCAGCCCGATCCCGCCTTCTGCGGCGGCATCAGCGAGGCCATGAAGATCGGAACCATCGCCAGCGCCTTCAACCTGCGCTTTGCGCCGCATCTATGGGCCGGCGCGCCCTGCTTCTTCGCCGGGCTGCATGTCTGCGCCGCCTCGCCGTCGAGCTTCACCGTCGAATATTCGCTCGGTGCCAATCCGATGATCCACGACCTTGTCGAAGAGACTGTCGAAGCCAGGGACGGTATGATAGCGATCCCCGAAAAACCCGGATTGGGATTCACCATTTCGGAGCGATTCCTGGAGGCGCACGCGCAACGCAATTGACGATGAAAGAAAACAACCTTCTCGCGGAGCTTGCCGCCTATCTGTTCTCCCATTCCGACAAGGAGACGGGCCGAACCCCGTCGGAACGCGAACTGGCGGAGCATTTCGGCGTCAGCCGCGGCCAGATCCGCGAGGCGCTGGCCATTCTCGAGGCCATGCGCATCGTCGAGCGCAGGGCCAAGTCCGGCATCTATATCGACACCAAGCAGGCCAGCGTCGAGGCGCTGGCGCTGTTCGCGCGCGCCGGCCTGCCGCTCGATCCCTTGCAGATCTACGAGACGGTCGAATTGCGCAAGATCCATGAGATCAAGGCGGCCGAACTTGCATGCTCGCGTGCCACCGAGGAGAATTTCGAACGGCTGCGCGAGATCCTGAAGGCCTCGGAAGAACGCATCGCGGCAGGCGAAGGCCTCGCCAAGGAGGACCGCGAATTCCATCTCGAGATCGTGCGCGCCACCAAGAATGGCGTCTTCCACAACATCTGCAGCGTTTACTATTTGATGGGCGAGCAGCGCCTGCCGATCTACTTCAACGATCCGGAGCGCAGCGTGCGCTCACATGCCGAACACATCCAGATATACGAGGCGCTGCTGCGGCGCGACGGCAATCTCGCCCAGGCGCTGATGAGCGCCCACCTGCAGGGCGCGGAAAGCTACTGGAAGGGGCTGATCGAAGGCCTCGGGGCGGCGCCGCAAAACCCGACGCTCGAACAGGCCTGACGGGGATGACGCGCATCCTGTCGACGCACAGACTGCATCCGCGCGCCGCGGCCATGCTGGCGGGGGCGGGTGAGCTTGTCGTCGCCTCGGCCATCGATCCGGGCACGCTGGCCGCCGAGGCGAGGAATGCCGACATCGTCATTGTGCGCGCGCCCCTGCCGCCCCTGCTGTTCGAGGGTGCCACCAGGTTGCGGGCAGCGATCCGCCATGGCGCCGGGCTCGACATGATCCCGATGGAAGCAGCGACCGCGGCAGGTGTGCTGGTCGCCAACGTGCCGGCGGTCAACGCACGCTCGGTGGCCGAGCATGTGATGTTTGCAGCCCTCGCCCTGCTTCGGCAGTTTCGTGTCGTCGACCGCGACCTGCGCGCCAAGGGCTGGCTTGCCGGTCGCGAGCACGCCAATTCCAACATCGAGCTCGCCGGCAAGACGATCGGCATCGTCGGTCTCGGCGCCGTCGGACAGGCCGTTGGCCATATCGCCGTGCATGGGTTCGACCTGAAAGTGGTCGCAACGACCCGCAGCATGCAGCCGGCGCCGGACAAGGTCGGCTTCCTGTCGATCGACGCGCTGGTCGAGCAGAGCGACATCATCGTCCTGTGCTGTCCGCTGACGCCGGAAACGCGCGGCCTGATCAGCCGCGAACGCATATCGCGCATGAAACCCAACGCGCTGCTGATCAACGTGTCGCGCGGGCCCGTCGTCGATGACGACGCGCTGATCGAGGCCTTGCGGGAGCGCCGCATCGGCGGTGCCGCGCTCGACGTGTTCTCGACGCAGCCGCTGCCATCGGATCATCCCTATTTCAGCTTCGACAATGTCGTCATCACCCCGCACATGGCCGGCATCACCGAGGAATCGATGATGCGCATGGGCGTTGGCGCGGCCGGCGAGGCCCTGCTGGTCCTGGCAGGCAAATTGCCGGTCAATCTGCGCAACCCGGAAGTGGTCGGGCATTATCGGCGACGGTTTCCCGCCGACAGCTAGACCATCGCCGTTTCGCCCCAATTCTTCGCGACGCTGGAGCCATGTCCGTTCTCCGCCTCGCATTCCTGTGCCTTGCCACCACTTCAGCGGGCCTGCTGCCCTCGCTCGCCGCGGCCGAAAGCAGCTATGTCTATTGCGACAACGGGCTGCGCTGCTTCAAGGCTCCCTGCCCATCGAACAGCGTGCTCGACCTCGCCACCGGCAAGATCATCAAAGGCGTGTCGATCGACACCGGCGGATTGCCGACGAAGGACAAGGCGATGGTCGAGGCGTCGGATGCGCTCTCTGCCGGCAAGATTGTCGTCAGGGGATCGATCGAGCGACGCACCCAGACCATCACCGGCAAGCAATACAGCCTGCCGTGGCTGATCGCGACGGCCGTCGAGCGCGCCGCCAAGGACAGCGAACGCAAGCACTGCTCTTCACACTGACATTCGGTTCAGTCCCGATCAGCCGCCCAGCAATCTCTCCACTTCAGCGGCGATGCTCAGCAGACGGCGGTCGTGGCCGTGGCGCGCCACCAGCATCAAGCCGGCCGGCAGCGCCATGCCTGGTATCGGCAGCGAGATCGCGCAGAGATCGAACTGGTTGGCCACCTGCGTGTTGCGCAGCAGCAGGCCCTCCGTGCGATCGCGCAGACCGGCATCTTGCGCCAGGGAGACGATGGTCGGCGCTGTCACCGGCGTGGTTGGCAGGGCCAGCACATCGACCGACGTCAGCCGCTCATCCATGGCGGCGGCCAGCACGGCACGGCGACGCAGTGCCCTGATGTAAACCGGGGTCGGCAGCATTGCCGCCCGCGACAAGGGTCCGCTCACATGCGGGTCAACCGGCACCGGAGAGCCCGCCGCCAGCCAGTCTGCATGCACTTCGGCCCCTTCCATCGCGGCGATCGAACCGCGTTTTGTGACCGCGCGAAGGTCCGCGATCAGGTCGTCGATCGACAGGTCCGCGACCCGTGCGCCGGCCTTCTCGATCTTGCCGAGGCAGCGCTCGAACGCTGCTGCCACCGCGCCTTCAGTCTCTCCGAAAAGCACGCCGCGCGGGAGACCGATGCGCAGCCCCGCAAGGGCGAGTGGCGCAGGCAGCGCCAAGTCCTCGCCCGCCATCACCGCATCGGCCGCGGCGCATTGCGCCACGGTGCGGGCGAGCGGGCCGACCGAGTCCAGCGTGGCCGACAGCGGAAAGGCGCCTGTGAGCGGCACCCGCCGCGCCGTCGGCTTGAAGCCGACGACGCCGTTGAGTGCCGCCGGAATACGGATCGACCCGCCGGTGTCGGAACCAATGGAGATTTCGCTCGTCCCCTCGCCGACGGAAACGCCGGCGCCCGAGGAAGACCCGCCGGGAATGCGGTCGGCATCGGTCGCGTTGCCAGGCGTGCCATAGTGCTGGTTGTCGCCGATGGCGGTAAAGGCGAACTCGGTCATGTTGGTCTTGCCGATGATCACCGCGCCGGCTTGCCGCAGCCGGCGCACAATCATGGCGTCGCCAATTGCCGGCGCAGCATCCTTGAGCAGCAGTGATCCGGCCGTGGTCGCCTCGCCGCAGACATCGAACAGGTCCTTGATCGAAATGATCGTTCCGTCGAGCGGTCCGAGCCTCACGCCGGCCCTCCGCCGCGCGTCGGCGGCATCGGCTGCGGCTCGCGCGGCTTCGGTATAGAGTTTCGTGAACACACGTTCTTCACCGGCACGGGCGGCGAGACGCGCAAGGAGAGTTTCCAGGTGATCGCGGACGGATTGCATCTTCGGTGTCGGACTCCGGACCTCTGGGACGTCTTAAGCTTAGCAGCCAGCGCGTGGCGTGCCGAGACTTAACCCGGCGCGGGCGGTTTTGCACCCCTGGCGGACGCAAGGAAGAGAACGATGCTCTACAAAGGCAGCTGTCATTGCGGCAAGGTCGCCTTCGAGTTCGAGGCGGAACTGACCGAAGCCGTGCGGTGCAATTGCTCGATCTGCTCGCGCAAGGGCGCCTTGCTGTGCGCCGTTCCGCATCAGGCGCTGCGGGTGCTGGCCTGGAGCGACGAGATCGGCACCTACACATTCGGCAACTGCGCCATCGCGCACCGCTTCTGTCGCACCTGCGGCATCCATCCTTTCGCCGAGGATGTGCGCGAGGGGAGTGAACGCAGCGCCTACATCAACGTCAACTGTGTCACCGATGTCGATCCGTCCGCCTTGTCGATCTTCGACTTCGATGGGCGTTCAGCCTGAGTTTCGCCGGCAGCCTGCCGCGTCTGCCTGTCAGCGACGCCGCCATCGCAAAGGCAACGGCCCGAGAACCATGATGGTTCTCGGGCCGTTGCGCAAGTCAGGGATGCTTGTCGGGAGAGCCTACTCGGCGCGTTTTGGGCCGAGCAGAAACACCACGACTGCCGCCAGCAAAGTCGCCACGCCGCAATAGGCGAAGGCACTGGCGACGCCGGCATGATCGACCAGCAGGCCGCCAAAGACGGCGCCGAGCGCAATCGCCACCTGGAAGGTGGAGACCATCAGGCCGCCGGCGCTCTCGGCTTGATCGGGCGCGGCCCGCACCAGCCATGTCTGCAGCCCGACCGGCACCGCGCCGAAGGCAAAGCCCCAGGCCGCCACGGCGGCGGCGGCGATCGCCGGCGAGGCGCCGAAGACCAGCATCAAGGCGGCGGCCACTGCGATCAGCAGGGGTGCCAGCGCGACGGCGGCCTTGAGATTGCGTTCGGCCAGGATGCCGCCGGCGATATTGCCGAAGAAGCCGCCTATGCCATAGGCCAGGAGCACCAGCGAGATTGTCTCGATGCCGAGCATCGGGATCTTCTCGAGGAAGGGGCGCACATAGGTGAAGCCGGCAAAGTGCCCCGAAGCGACCAGCAGCACGACCAGCAGCGCCACCCTGATCGACGGGCGCTCCAGCACCTCGAGCAAGGTGCGGAAACTTGCCACGCCCATCGGCGGCAGTTTCGGAATGGTGGCCACCTGCACCAACAACGCCAGCGCGGCGACGACCGTGGCGATCATGAAAGCCGTGCGCCAGCCCCAGATATCACCGACATAGGCGCCGACAGGGGCGGCGGTGACGGTGGCCAGCGAAACGCCGGTCAGGATGATCGACATGGCCCGTGGCATCAACCGCATCGGCACCAGCCGCAACGCCATGGCCGCCGACATAGCCCAGAAGCCGCCGAGCGCAACGCCGAGCACGACGCGGGCAAGCAGAAGCATGGGCAGCGATGAGGCAAAGGCGGCCAAAAGGTTCGAGGCGATCAGAAACGCGGTCAGCATCCACATCACCAGCCTGCGATCCATGCGCCGTGTCATGATCGCCATTGTGGGGGCGGCAATGGCGCCGACGATCGCGGTCGCGGTGACCGCTTGTCCCGCAACGCCTTCGCTGACGCCGAGATCGCTCGCCATCGGCGTCAACAGGCTGGCGGGCAGGAATTCCGCCGTAACGAGACCGAAAACACCAAGCGCCAGCGAGACGACGGCGCCCCATGCCGGCTCTGTTCGTTCCTCCTGATCGACAGTGTTCAATAGGGCGGCGTCGACGACGCCCGTCGCGGGTTCGGCCATGGTCAGTCTCCGATGAAGTTGCAGCGCAACATTTGGCTGCACTGCAACATAGGGAGTGACGGCCTGGAGTTTCCATGCTAGAAACACCATTATGTTTGACCGTTCGTCCAAAATTCCGACCACTGGCGATCCGCTGACCGACATATTGCGCGGGCTGCGTCTCGACGGCGTCGACTACGCCCGTTGCGAAATGCGGGAGCCTTGGGGCATCCAGTTTCCGGCCCAGGCAGCGGCGCGATTCCACTTCATCGGCCGCAAGGGCTGCTGGCTGATGCAGCCCTCGGGCGAGTGGGTCGAGCTCAAGGCGGGCGACGCGGCGCTGCTGCCGCGTGGCGCAGCGCATGTGCTGGCAAGCGAACCGGGCACCAAGGCTTGGCCGATCCAGGGCTACGCGGCCGAAGAAGTCTGCAAGAACGTCTATTGCATGTCCAATGAAGCCATGTGCCCCGATGGTCGCTGTCCGGGCACGCTGCTGTTTTTCGGCAGCATGTACTTCAACATCGATGGCCTGCATCCCCTGCTCGGCATGATGCCTGATGTCATGCGCGCGCATGAACTCGAAGCTTATGAGCCGGGTATTCCGCATCTCCTGGACTCGATGGCGCGTGAAGTGACGATGGAGCGCGTCGGCTCCGGCGGCATTCTGGCGCGGCTCGCCGACGTCCTTGCCGCCACCGTGATCCGCTCATGGGTCGAGCGCGGCTGCGGCGATTCAAGCGGTTGGATCGCGGCGGTCAGGGATCCCGACATCGGGCGCGTTCTGGCCGCCATCCATCTCGAACCGGACCGCGACTGGACCGTCGAGGCGCTCGCCAGGATGATGGGCGCCTCGCGATCGGGCTTTGCCGAGCGTTTTGCCACCATTGTCGGCGAGACGCCGGCCAGGTACGTCACCCAGGTGCGCATGCACCAGGCCCGACAATGGCTGGTGCGCGATCGCCAGAAGATTTCCGTCGTCGCCACACGCTTGGGTTATGAGTCGGACGCCGCCTTCAGCCGGGCCTTCAAGCGCGTCATCGGCTCGGCTCCCAGCCACCTGCGTGCCGAGGAACATGCTGAGATCCGCCAGGCCGGCTGAAGCGGCAGGCCGTGACTCCAGGCTGGAGCAATTCCGTCCGGAATTGCCCGAAGAGGTACAGCAGTTCAGCGTTTCCGTGGACGCTGAACTGCTGTAGGAATCGGCATGGACTTGACCTCGCCCAACGACACTGTGCCGGCCCCGGGGGTGCGTTGACCGAGATCTTGCGCGCGCTGCGCCTCGAGGGCGTCGACCATGGCCGCTGCGAACTGGGCGCGCCTTGGGCCGTGCTCTTTCCGGTGCAGAAGGCGGCCCGGTTTCACTTCATCGGCCGTGCCGGATGCTGGCTGCTTTCGCCACTAGGCGAATGGATGGAACTGAAAGCCGGCGATGCATTGCTGTTGCCGCGCGGCGCCGAGCATATCCTTGCCAGCGCACCCGGTGTACAAGCCGAACCGCTCGAAAGCTACAGCGTCGAGCCCCTGCAGGACAATGTCTACGCCGTCTCGAACGGCGGCCATGGTGCAAAAACGCTGCTGTTCTGCGGCAGCATGCACTTCAACCACGATGGCTCGCATCCACTGCTGGCCATGATGCCGGATATGCTGCGCGCGAAGGAGCTGATGGCCGGCGAGCCAGGCATCCCGCATTTGCTGGAAGCCATGGCCGACGAGGCGACGAGGAACCGGGCCGGCTCCGGCATGATGCTGGCGCGGCTGGCCGATGTATTGGCCGCAGCCATCATCCGATCCTGGGTGGAGAACAGCGCCGGTGACATCACGGGTTGGATCGCGGCGATCAAGGATCGGGACATCGGCCGCGTGCTGGTCGCCATTCATCGGCAGCCTGACAGGAACTGGACCGTCGAAGCGCTGGCCCGCGAGATGGGCGCCTCACGGTCGGCTTTTGCCGAACGTTTCACGGCCGTCGTCGGAGAGACGCCGGCAAAATATGTCGCCGGGGTGCGCATGCATCAGGCAAGACGGTGGCTCGAGGAAGAAGGGATGCGGGTGTCGGTGATCGCCGCCAGATTGGGCTATGATTCGGAAGCGTCGTTCAGCCGGGCCTTCAAGCGCATCGTCGGCAGCGCGCCCAGCCATTTGCGCGCCGCGGGCGGCACCTCGGGAAAAGGCTAAATCAACGCTGTTTGCAGTGGCGATTTCCGGCCTGGATGAATTGCCGAGTGTTCCGGACAGAATGCCATTCCCGGCTTGGCCATTTGCAATAGCTTGTCATCCAACAGACGAGCGCCGGCGGCAAGTCGGCCCGAAGAGGAGAAGCGATGCCAAATCACTTAAAAATCCTGACGCTGGCCGCAATGCTCACTGTCCCCGGCCGTGTCTTCGCCCTTGAGGACAGCTATCTGCCGGCCAACAAGATTCCCTATGTTTCTGAGGCGCCGGACCAACCGCAGCGTCTCGGACCGCTATGGGGAGAAAGGGCCAAGGGCCCCGCGGGTACCTTGCTGAAAGTCCCGGGCAACTGGCACGCCCCTGTTCATGCGCACACCGCCGATTATCGCGCCGTGGTGATCCAGGGCTATGGGCGCACTGGCAGATGGACGGCGGCGAGGCGAGCAAGGTCGAGCTGCCTCCCGGATCCTACTGGACCCAGAAGGCCAACGAGATGCATGACGACGCCTGCCTCTCGGACACGGAATGCGTGATCCTGCTGATCAACACCGAGCCCTATGAGACCTACCTGCCGAAGTAGAGGTGCGGGACGGCTGTCCGGCCGGCATTGCTCGGAGGCTCAGAACTCGGGTTAACAAGACCTGACCACAGCCAGTCCCGCTGTGCCAGTTTCCCATGATAGGAATTTTTTCTTGACTGGGTGAAGGCAACTATGGTAGATATTTGGTTATGGTGCTGAGTTGCGCCAGGGACCCGCCGCACAGGCGGGTTTTTCCGTTCAAGGCTCCATCAACAGCGCGCCGACGAAAGCTCCGAAGGAAACCGTTAGCCCGGATTCGTTGCCCTGCCGCAAGGCGGGCTTTTTGTTTAGGGCGCTGTCCGGAACATCGCATTCGCGATATTCGCCTCATCCGGCGTGCCGCAAACTCACGCCGCTGCCCTTGTCGAACAGCACCACCTTGTCCGGATTCCAGGCAAAGCGCACCGGCTGCTCGATCGCGACATCGGTCCGCGCCGGCACCGTGGCGCGCAGCGTGGTCTCGCCCACGCGCAGCGTCAGGATCTTTTCCACGCCATGGTTTTCGACGTCGTGGACGCGCGCCTCGACCGGCGCACCGCTCTCGAGATAGACGTCCTCGGGGCGGATGCCGAAGACGAGCGGGCGACCGTCGGTCGCCGCACTCGCCTTGGCTCCCCCTGAAAGCGGCAATTCGAAATTCAGCGGCGCCATGACCGCACGATCGTTGACCACCCTGCCGTCGATGAGGTTCATCGGCGGCGAGCCCACGAAGCTCGCCACATAGGTGTCGCGCGGATTGTTGTAGATCTCATGCGGCGTGCCGGTCTGGACGATGCGGCCATGGTTGAGCACGCCCACCTTGTCGCCCATGGACATCGCCTCGATCTGGTCGTGGGTGACGAACAGGAAGGTGGCGCCGAGCTGCATCTGCAGGTTCTTCAGTTCCGTGCGCAGCGCCTCGCGCAGCTTGGCGTCGAGCGCCGACAGCGGCTCGTCCATCAGGAACACGCGCGGCTTGCGCACGATGGCCCGGCCGATCGAGACGCGCTGCATCTCGCCGCCCGACAGCCGGTCGGTCTTGCGGTCGAGCAGATGCTCGATCCTGAGCGTCCGCGCCGCGCGGTCGACGCGGTCCTTGATTTCGGCGTCGGGCAGCCGCCGGATCTTCGGCTTCAGCGGGAATTCGAGGTTTTCGCGCACCGTATAGCGCGGGTAGAGCGAATATTGCTGTAGCACCAGCGCCACGTCGCGCTCCGCGGCGCCCCAGTCGGCAACGTCGATCCCGTCGATGAAGACCTGGCCCTCGCTCGGTTTTTCCAGTCCGGCGATCAGCCGCAGCGTCGTTGTCTTGCCCGCGCCCGTCTCGCCGAGCAGGACGAAGAACTCGCCATCGGCGATGTCGAGGTCGAGCCCGGTCAGGGCCGTGTGATTGCCGAACGTCTTGGAGATATTCTTGAGCTGGATATGGGCCATCAGAGTCTCACTCCGAGCGACTTGCCGCTCGCCGCGTCGAAGAAATGCGCCTGTGTCGGATCGATCCTGGCGAACACCCTCTCGCCGGGACCCGAAATGAAGCCGCTCTTGGTGCGGGCGCGCAGCATCTTGGAGCCGACTTTCAGGTCGACGATGTCGAACGAGCCGAGCGGCTCGACGATCTGCGTCTCGACCGCCATGAAGCCCTCCGCCGCCTCACGGCTGATGAGGACGCCTTCCGGCCTGATGCCGAGTGCCAGCCGGCCGCCCGCATGGCCGTTCAGCTTCGACAGGAGCGCGCGCGGGAATTCGAAACCGGTTGGCGCATCGCCCACCGTCACCGAGGCCGACGAGGCTTTTTCGGCCACCGCCGCGTCGGCCACGTTCATCACCGGACTGCCGACGAATTGCGCGACGAAGAGGTTGGCCGGGTGCGAATAGACCTCGTCGGGGGAGCCGACCTGCTGGAGAACCCCCTCATGCATGATGACGATGCGATCGGCGAGGCTCATCGCCTCGATCTGGTCATGGGTGACGTAGATGGTGGTCGAGCCTTGCTTGATGTGCAGCCGCTTGATCTCGGCCCGCATCTCCTCGCGCAGCTTGGCGTCGAGCGCGCCGATCGGCTCGTCCATCAGCATCGCTTTCGGCCGCCGCACCAGTGCCCGGCCGATCGCCACGCGCTGCATGTCGCCGCCCGACAGCGCCGACGGTTTCTTGCCGAGCAGGTCCGTGATTTGCAGCGTCTTGGCGACCGAGCGAACTTCCTGGTCGATTTCGCTCTTGCTCTTTCGCGTGGCGCGCAAGGGAAAGGCGATGTTCTCGTAGACGCTCATATGCGGGTACAGCGAGAACGACTGGAAGACCATGGCGATGTCGCGATCGGCGGCCTTCAGATGCTGGATGGGCTTGCCGTCGATGAGGATGTCGCCCTCGTCGATCGTCTCCAGCCCGGCAATGGCGCGCAGCGTCGTCGTCTTGCCGCAGCCCGACTGGCCGAGCAGCACGATGAACTCGTTGTCTTCGATCTTGAGGTTGAGGTCCTTGATGACCTGGACGGCGCCGAAGAACTTCTGGACGCCGCGAAGCTCGATCTGGGTCAATGCTGCGCTCCCGGATTTCGCTGCGGATCGCCTGACTGGCCGGTTCCGGCTTCCTCTTGCGGTGCGATCTTGGAGGTGATGTTGAAGCCGATCAGGCCGATCAGGATGATGGTCAGCCCATAGCTGTGCAGCAGCAAGTTCCAGGGTTGGCAGAGCGCAACGATGCCGAGCACCATCAGCACCTGGCTGCCTGGTTCCAGATATTTCTGGTTGATGGCGCGAAAGCTCATTTGCGGATCGCTCCGAAGGACATGCCGCGCAACAGGTGATTACGAAGCAGGAAGGTGAAGATGGCGACAGGAAGCAGGAACAGGAAAGTGCCGGCGGCGATCACCGTCCAGTCCGGCAGCCCGGAGCCGACCTGGCTCGGGATGAACGGCGGTGCGGTCTGGGCGCGGCGATTGGTCATGATCAGCGCGAAGGCATATTCGTTCCATGCCGTGATGAAGCAGAACACGGCCGTCGCGGCGATGCCGGTGGCGGCTTCGGGCAGCACGATCTTGAAGAAGGCTTCCATGCGCGTATAGCCGTCGACGAGCGCCGCTTCCTCGTACTCCTTCGGGATCTCGTCCATAAAACCCTTCATCAGCCAAACCGAGAAGGACAGGTTGAAGGCGGTGTAGAGGATGATCAGCCCGATATGGGAATCGTTGAGGCCGACCGCCCGGTACATCAGGAACATCGGGATCGCCACCACCACGGGCGGCAGCATGCGGGTCGACAGGATGAAGAACAAAAGGTCCGCCTCGCCTTTGACCCTAAAGCGCGAGAAGCCATAGGCGGTGAACGTACCCATGCCGACCGCCAGCACCGTCGAAGTGATCGCGACGATCAGCGAATTCATGAAACGGTTCGGATAGCCCGACCATTGCACCTGGCCCTTGCCGTCGCGCACGATCTTTTCGCCGCCGTCGAAGACGACGCGTTCCCACCAGGGCGCCGCCGCGTATTCTTCCGGCGAAGGCGGGCTGCGCAATTGCGAGCGCTTGGTGAACAGCTTCACGAAGGGCGATATCTCCGGCTGGAACACGACCGTCGGCGGGATGGTGGTGGCAAGATTGCGCGGCTTGAACGCCGTCGAGGCGATCCAGTAGATCGGCGCCAGGAAGATCACTGTCGCCACCAGCACGGCGACGATTGCGACGCGGTTGAGGGCGATCTCGGAAGAAGTGCGGACGGCGGCCATCTCAGCGCTCCTTCACTTTGTTGAGATATTTGACGTAGATGTTGGTGATGGCCAGCACCATGATCAGCACGATGTAGGCGAGCGCGCAGGAGCGCCCGGTCTGCCATTCCTGGAACGCCATCTTGTAGAGCCGGATCGAGATCAGTTCAGCCGTCGGCTGGGTGGTCAGGATGTAGGCCAGATCGAAGGTCTTGAACGCTTCCATGGTGCGGAAGATGACGGCGATCATGAGGATCGGCGCGACCAGCGGCAAGGTGATGCGGAAGAAGGTGTAGAACGGACCGGCGCGGTCGATAGCGGCGGCTTCGTAGAGGTGCTTCGGCACCGCCGAGAGGCCGGCCAGCGACAGCAGCATGACGAAGGGCGACCACATCCAGATGTCGGTCAGCGCCACCGCGTAGAGTGCCATCTTGGGGTCGGCCAGCCACTCGAAATTGCCAAGCCCAAGCGCATAGTTGATGACGCCCCATGACGGATCGTAGAGCAGTTTCCAGAACAGGCCGACGACGGCCATCGACAGCATCATCGGCAGCAGCAGCAGGGTCGTCAGCAGCCCCTTCAGCGGAATATCGCGGTTGAGCAGCATCGCCACGCCGAAACCGACCAGCAACTGTCCGGCGACCGAGATGATCACGTATTTGGCGGTGATCGCGAAGTTGGACCAGACATAAGGGTCGCTGAGCAGGTCGCGGTAGTTCTGCAACCCGACGAAATTCGCCGGCGCGTTGGTCGAGGCGCGGAAATCGGTGAAGGAATAGCCGAGCGAATAGATCAGCGGAAAGATGTTGAAGACGATCAGGAACAGGATCGTCGGGATGATGAAAAGATTGCGGATCGAAATATCGCTAAGGCCACGCGCGGCCGCGCGTGAAGATCTGTCCAGCGTGGTGATCATCGTGGTCGCCAAGACCCTGCTCCCGCTTGAAGAAAAAGAAACGGAGGAGGCATGAGCGCCCCCTCCGTGGGACATGAACGATTATTGGCCGCGGCCGTATTTCTTGAAGGTCGCGTTCCAGTCGGCGGCCAGTGCGTCGAGCGTTTCCTTGGCGGTGCCTTCGCCGCCGATCATGTAGGGATAGACGCGCTGGTTGAGCTGCTGGAGCAGTTCGGCATATTCCGGCACCGCCCAGAAATCCTTCACCTTGAACATGGTCTCGTAGAAGGCCTTGTTGTAGGGCGTCGCATTCTGGAACTCTTCCGACTTGAGCACGGCTGCGCTGCAGGTGTAGCCGCCGAGTGCCGCCCACTTCTTCTGGGTCTCGTCCTTGATGAACCATTCGAGGAACTTCATCGCCTCGTCCTGCTTCTGCGAGTAGGAGACGACGGAGATGCCCTGGCCACCGAGTGCGGCGAACTGGTCGCCGTTCGGCCCGGGAGGATTGGCGAAGAAGCCGGTGTTCTTGGCGTTCGGGTTCGACGCCTCGTTGATCAGCGAGGGGAAGAACGCGAAGTAGTTCATGCTCATCGCGGCCAGGTTTTCGGTGATCGCCTGGTTGTCCTCGACGAAGAACGACTTGGCCCAGCCCGGAGGCGTGAACTTGTAAAGCTCCTTATAGGCGTCGAGCGCGGCAACAGCCTTGTCGGAGTTGATGAAACCGTCGACCTTGTAGGTCGAATAGTCACCCAGTTCGCCGCCATAGGAGAACAGCGCGTTCTCGAAGCCCATCGCCATCGCGTCATAGGAATTGTCCGTGTAGATGGCGATGCCGTATCTCTTCTGGTCCGGCCGGTGGAAGAATTCGGCGATGTCGCGCAGCGCCTTGAAATCCTTCGGCACGTCGAGATCGTAGCCGTATTTGGCCTTGAAGGCTTCCTTCTCCTTCGGATCCTCGAACCAGTCCTTGCGATAGGACCAGCCGACGGCGTCGCCTTCGAGCGGGATGGCCCAGTACTTGCCGCTGTTGCCGGGATATTCGGCGTAGTACTTCACCGTCGCCGGCGCCATCACCTCGCCGAGCTTGTGCTTGTTGAAGAAGTCGGTGAGGTCGACATAGTGGCCACCGGTCGAGCCGGCGCCGAGCCACTGCGAGTCGCCGACGACCAGGTCGTAGGCGTCGCCATGAGCGTTGAACTCGGTGAAGGCCTTGGTCTGGAAGTCGGCCCAGGGCGTGGTTTCCACCGTGATCTTGACGCCGGTTTCCTTCTCGTACTCGTTGCCGAGTTCCTGGAGGTAGTTGGCAGGATCCCATTCCGCCCAGAAGATGGTGAGCGATTTGTCCTGGGCGTAGACGGATGTTCCGCAGGCAAGTGTCAAGCCGATACCAGCAAGCAAGCTGGTCACTATCTTGCGCATGATGTTTCCTCCCTTGTGCGCATTCTACCGTATCAAGCGAGCCGGCAAACGGGGCCGGCCCTGGTAGTTCCTCCCTTGGTCGCGCCTTCCGGTTTGGAGCCTCCTCGCCCGTCCGGAAATGGATCGCAGCCCTCACTTTCGATCCGCTTTTCTCCTTTGATCTGGTATTACCAATTTTGAAGCTCCGTCAAGCCCTTTCTTGAGCAATGGTGACAGCTCGAAGCCTCGAATTCCAGCCTTATCTGCCTGTTTTTCCTAAATTTTCCTACTCATTGATAGACATCGGCCTTGTTCATGCTTCAGCATTGCGGTTAATATCGGCAACCAGTATGCAAATCTGGTAGAACCAGATACCTGCTATTTCGTGACCCTTGTTGGTTCGATCGCTTGTGCTTCGGAGACTGATTCCGCGATCGCCGCGCGCACCAGGGCGACCGCCGCCCACTGGGCAACGGACATCGTCCGGCGACCGTCCAGTCCCCAGATGTCCTTCAGCACGATAAGCACCTCGACGCCGAAGATCAGCGACAGCGCCTGCGCCAGCCGCTTGAGGTCGCGCGGCGGCAGCCGGCCCTTGAGCGGAGCGAGCGCGTCCTGAAGCAATTCGACGCGGTGGCCCCGCTTGAAGGCCGGTTCGCTTCCCAAAGTACCGGCCTGGCGCCGCGCCCACTGATCGAGCGACAGTTTCAATGCCGCCTTGAAGGTCGCCTCGAAAGCCTCGATGCGCGGCATGGCCGTGTCGAAGAGCTCGGCAACGCGGCGCTCGGCATCGGCAGAGGTGGATTTCCAGGTGAGGATCGGCCCGAGCCCCTCGTTAACCACTGCCTGCACCAGTGCCGCCTGGCTCGGAAAATACCGGTAGGCGGTGGCGCGGGACACCTGCGCCGCCTCGGCAACCTCGCTGATCGAAGGTGTTGCGCCTGCCTGCATCAGCCTCGTCGCCGTCTCCAGCATCAGCCGTTTCGTGCGCGCGCGGGGTCCACGTTCGGGTCCCCCGGCGGTGTCGTCGCTTGTTGCGGCGTGTTGACGTGAGACATCCATATCAATATGATACGCGCGTCTCAAAAAATTGCAATGACCTCCTCATTTTTGGAATGGCTAGGTTGACGCTCTGTAGAGCACTGAGCCTTGGGTGACTTGGACCGGCAGAGGGAGGCATCGATGAAGCGCATTTATGTGGTGGGCACCGCGGACACCAAGGGTGAGGAACTCGCCTTCCTGGCCGACGCGATCGCCGCCACGGGTGCCGCTGTCTGCCGGGTCGACGTCGGAACGCGCGGCGCGAGCGTGCCGGTCGACATTGCCGCTGAGGATGTGGCAGGCCACCATCCCAGCGGGCGAGACGCGGTGCTCGCCGGCGAGGACCGCGGCGCCGCGGTCGCCGCCATGGGCATCGCCTTCGCTCGCTTTGCCCAATCGAGAAACGACATTGCCGCCATGATCGGCATCGGCGGCGGCGGCGGCACGTCGATCGTCACCGCAGGCATGCGCACGCTGCCGCTCGGCCTGCCCAAGATCATGGTTTCGACGCTCGCTTCCGGCGACACCGCGCCTTATGTCGACATCTCGGACATCGTCATGATGCCGTCGGTGACCGACATGGCCGGGCTGAACCAGCTCTCGCGTGTCGTTCTGCACAATGCGGCCCAGGCGATATCGGGCATGGCCGCCGGACCGCCGCCGCCGCCCGAGGGCAAGCCGTCGATCGGCCTCACCATGTTCGGCGTCACCACGCCCTGCGTGACGGCAATCGCGGATCAGCTCCGTTCGACCTATGACTGCATGGTGTTTCACGCCACCGGCACCGGCGGCCGCAGCATGGAAAAACTGGCCGACAGCGGCTTGCTGTCCGGCGTCATCGACATCACCACCACTGAGGTCTGCGATCTCCTGTTCGGCGGCGTGCTGCCGGCGACGGAGGATCGTTTCGGTGCCGTTGCCCGCACCGGCCTGCCTTATGTCGGCTCGGTCGGCGCGCTCGACATGGTCAATTTCTGGGCGCCTGCGACCATTCCGGACCCTTATCGCGGGCGGCTGTTCTACGAGCACAACCCGAACGTCACGCTGATGCGAACGACGGCGCAGGAATGCCGCAAGATCGGCGAGTGGATCGGCACAAGGCTCGCCCGCTGCAAGGGGCCCGTGCATTTCCTTGTCCCGGAGAAAGGCGTCTCGGCGCTCGACATCGAAGGCGGCGCCTTCTTCGACCCGCAAGCCGATGCCGCCCTGTTCGAAGCCATTGAGCGCACGATTAAGCCGAACGCGACGCGCCGGCTGACACGCCTGCCGCTGCACATCAATGATCCCCGATTCGCCAAGGCCGCGGTCGCGGCTTTCCTCGAAATCGCCAGACAGTGAGATCCAAGACATGCCGGCAATACCGCGCAAGGACATACTGAAGAAATTCAGGGGGATGATCGACAAGGGCGTGCCGATCGTCGGCGGCGGCGCTGGCACCGGCCTGTCGGCCAAGGCCGAAGAGGCCGGCGGCATCGACCTCATCATCATCTACAATTCCGGCCGCTACCGCATGGCCGGTCGCGGCTCGGCCGCCGGCCTGCTTGCCTATGGCAATGCCAATGAGATCGTCAAGGAGATGGCCTACGAGGTGCTGCCGGTGGTCAGGAAGACGCCGGTGCTGGCTGGTGTCAACGGCACCGATCCGTTCGTCATCATGCCGCTGCTGCTCTCCGAGCTGAAGACGATGGGTTTTTCCGGGGTGCAGAATTTCCCCACCATCGGCCTGTTCGACGGCAGCATGCGACAGAGCTTCGAGGAGACAGGCATGGGTTTTGGGCTCGAGGTCGACATGATCGCCGAAGCCCGCAAGCTCGATCTTCTGACCACGCCCTATGTCTTCAACCCGGACGAGGCGCGCGCCATGACCAGGGCCGGCGCCGATATCGTCGTGGCTCATATGGGCGTGACGACGGGGGGCTCGATCGGCGCCACCTCTGCCAAGTCGCTCGACGACTGCGTGGTCGCCATCGACGCGATCGCCGAAGCGGCCCGTTCGGTGCGCAAGGATGTCATCCTGCTTTGCCATGGCGGGCCGATCTCGATGCCGGACGACGCCCGCTACATCCTCGAACGCTGCAAGGGGCTGCACGGCTTCTATGGCGCGAGCTCGATGGAGCGGCTGCCGGCGGAAGCGGCGATCGCCCGGCAGACCGCCGATTTCAAGGCCGTCACGCTTGGCGGCCTGAAGACGACCACGAAGAAAAAGAAGGGATCATGAGAATGACCGACAAGAGCAAGGTGTTCGTCTACCCGAAGGATGTCAGCGCCTTCGGATTCGACTGGGGAAAATTGTCGCTGACGGTCGCTCCGGAAGTGAACGGCGCGACCCGCTTTTCCGGCGGCGTCGTCGACCTGCCCTCCGGCAAGGGCCATACCCGTCATAACCATCCGGGCGCGGAGGAAATCATCTTTGTCATTTCGGGCCATGGCGAGCAGATGGTCGAGGACGAGCAAGGCAATCCGGTGGTCGAGAAGGTCGGCCCCGGCTGCACCATTTACGTGCCGGAGAGCCGCTTCCACTCGACGCTCAACACCGGCGACGGGCCGATGCAGCTGTTCGTCGTCTATTCGCCGGCAGGGCCCGAACTGGGATTGCGCGAACTGCCGGATTTCAGGTTGCTGCCGGCCGGGAACTCCCCTCGCTCGCGACTTTGAGGCGCCCTTCCGATATGCTATCGTCCAGCATGCCTCCTTGAGAGAGAAGCGATGACGCGTTTCAGTCCCCAGGAATTCGTGGAAAAGCTCGCAACGGGCAGCCTGCCGGACGGCAACCCGGCCATGACGGTTGGCGGTATTGTCAAGGCCAACGACGCCGACCCGTCAACGCTTCTCTTTTCGACCGATTTGTCCTGCAAATCCTGGATACCCGTGCCGCTGAGCTTGATCCAGACGGTCGAGCAGGTACGGACGGTCAACTGCAAAGACCACAAGCATCCGCTGGTCAAGATCGCTTTTACACCGCCCTCGCCGGATCAACGTGACATCAATGCCCTGCTTATGATCATCGCCGGGCTTCAGAGCCAACTCTCCTGGTTCCATCGCAACGCCAAGTCCGGCAGTCCGTGGGCGTCAACGTTTGCATCCGATTGCGCCGTCGTCTCCGCATCCGAGGGGCTTACCATATGCTGCACCCAGACGATCGACGGAAGATTGGAAGTCGTCTGCACTGGAATGGTTTAGTGCCTGTCGCGCAAAAGTGACTTCTGTTTAGCGGCAACGGCAAAGCGCCGCGCATGAATTCGTTTCGACGCGACGCGCCTTAGAGACAATCGAGACCGGCACGCTCATTTGTAACGTGGCAGGTTACATGCCACCCCGGTTCCATGCCCGACCCCGATCCCCGAACATCACATAGCCGGTATCGGTAACCGCCACCGTATCCTCCAGCTTGATGAAGCCGCGCGTCGGGTGAAGCATGGTCGTCTCCACCGATAGCACCATGTTCCTCTCCAGCGGCTTGCCCGCATAGGTGCCTTCATAGGTCACCGGATGGTTGGTCATCAGGAACGGCGCCTCATGCGTGATCAGCCCCATGCCGTGAGCGAAGAAATCCGTGTAGGGCGCGACCTTGGATTTTTTCAGCACGCCTTCGGCATGGGAAATCATGTCACCACCCAGCGTACCCGCCTTTACCTTCGAGAACGCCGCCTGCTGCACCGCCTCGACCTCGGCCAGCAGGTCCTCCAGCTCGGCATCCGGGTCTCCGAGAACCCCCATGCGGCAGAGGTCGCCGATATAGCCATGATAATTGCCGCCGGAATCGATCGACAGCACTTCGCCCTTCTTCCACGCCTGCGGCGACGCCGCGCGGTTGTGGCTGGAGCCCAGCGTCAGCAGGCAATATTCGAAATGCGCGCCGCGATTGGTCTCCTCGCGGCGAAGCTGTTCGATCATCTCGCTCTTGGTCGTGCCTTGGCGCGCCCATTGGATGGTGGCCAGCATGGAATCGGTGATCAGTTCGGAGGCGATCCGCAGTTTCTCCAGCTCGGCCTCGGTCTTGATGGCGCGCATGCGCTCCAGCATGCCGGTGGCATCGACCAGCTTGGCGTCGGGGAGCGCTTTGCGGATCAGGGCATAGGCGTCCGACGGCAGGAAACCTGGCTCGATGCCGATGCGAGCGTCGCCCTTGCCGATCTTGCGCACATGCTCGACAGCGAGATTGGCGGCATCGAGGGTGCCCCAGCAGGCGGCATGCAGCGTCGGCGTCCAGAACGGGTGGTTCTGGTGTTCGCCACCCTCCATGCGGTTGCCGATATAGGCGGCGTGGTCCGGTCCGCCTTTTTCGTAGATCACGATCGGCAAGTACCGGCTGTGGCCGATCGCATCCATGGCGGCGAAGAAGATGAACTTGTAGCCGTCGAGCAGATATTGGGTGTTGTGCTTGGATGTCGCGAGCAGAACGTCGATATCAGCCTCTTGCATCAGGCCATCGACCCTGGCGTGGTCGAATGGGATGTCGCCGACCGCGCTCTTCCCCGGAGCTATGTTCATTGTCTCTCTCCCTGAATTTTCGGCGCAGATCGCGCTGGACCGCCGGCTGCCCGATCCCGATACCGACTTCGGGTCAAATCTGCACCATTTTCGCCCGTCTGGTCCAGCCAGAAACAGGTCGCCCGGCCGGGCGCGCATCACCGATGCCAGTCATTTGAGGCGCATCACCTGACCTGGTCTTACCAGGTCAGGTTTATCGACCACTCTCCCGTAACTGGTCCAGCGAACAAAAATTTCAAAGCCACGCCACGATGCGCCAATTCCGTCTCTGGCGAAAGCCAAGGCAAGGGCCATAATCAAACGTGCATGGAAACGCCCGAAAGGCCTCCGTGCAAGATATGAGATAGAGGGGGAATAGGATGATGTCGGAGTTCAGGATTTCACGCCGCACGGTGCTTGCGGGCTCTGCCATGCTTCTGGCCTCCACCGCGATGCCGGCCTTGAGCTGGGCGCAGACGCCGAAGAAGGGTGGCCGCCTGGTGCTCGCCGCCGATTCCGAGCCGCGCAACCTCAACCCGGCCATCGTCGCCTCCAACGGCGTCTTCTTCATCTCCAGCAAGATCGTCGAAACGCTGGCCGAAGCCTCCTTCGATGGCAAGGACGGGCTTGCACCACGCCTGGCGGTCAGTTGGGAAGGCGCCGCCGACGGGCTGTCGGCGACCTTCAAACTGCGCGAAGGGGTCAAATGGCATGACGGCAAGCCGTTTACCTCGGCCGACGTCGCCTTCTCGGCGCTGCAGATCTGGAAGCCGCTGCAGAATCTCGGCCGCACCGTGTTCAAGGATCTGGCCGCGGTAGATACCCCTGATGAATTGACCGCCGTGTTCAAATTCGCCAAGCCCACGCCCTTCCAGCTGATCCGCAACGCTCTGCCGGCGCTGAGCAGCGTGGTGCCGAAGCACGTTTACGAAGTCGGCAAGATCGAGGACAACCCGGCCAACAACGCGCCCATCGGCACCGGCCCGTTCAAGTTCGCCGAATACAAGGCCGGCCAATACTACCGGCTGACGAAGAACACGGATTATTGGGGCAAGGGCGAGCCCTATCTCGATGAGATCATCTACCAGGTGTTGCCCGACCGCACTTCGGCGGCGAGCGCGCTGGAAGCAGGAGAGATCCAGCTCGCCGCCTTCTCCGCCGTGCCGCTGGCCGATCTTGACCGCATCTCGAAAGTGCCGGGCCTGAAGGTGATCACCAAGGGCTATGAGGGACTGACCTACCAGCTCGTCGTCGAGATCAATCACCGTCGCAAGGAGCTCGCCGACCTGAAGGTGCGCCAGGCGATCGCGCATGCCATCGACAAGGATTTCGTCGTCAAGACGGTGTTCCTCGGCTATGCCGCCACCGCCACCGGCCCGGTGCCGAAGAACGACCCGCAGTTCTATACCGCCGACGTCCCGACCTATGCCTTCGACGTCGCCAAGGCCAATGCGCTGCTCGACGAGGCGGGTTACAAGAAGGGCGCCGACGGCAAGCGCTTTTCGCTGAAACTGTTGCCGGCTCCCTATTTCAACGAAACCAAGCAGTTCGGCGACTATCTGCGCCAGGCGCTCGCCGCCATCGGCATCGACGCCCAGCTCGTCAACAACGATTCCGCCGCGCATATCAAGGCCGTCTACACCGACCACGCTTTCGACCTCGCCGTCGGCCCGCCGGTGTTCCGCGGCGACCCGGCGATCTCGACCACCATCCTGGTGCAAAGCGGCATTCCGGACGGCGTGCCGTTCTCCAACCAGGGCGGCTACAAGAACGATGCGCTGGACGCGCTCATCGCCGAGGCGTCCGAGACGCTCGATACATCGGCCCGCACCAATCTTTACAAGGAGTTCCAGAAAGAGGTGGCCGCCGACCTGCCGCTGATCAATGTCGCCGAATGGAGCTTCATCAGCGTCGCGCGCGACACGGTTGGCAACATCGCCAACAATCCGCGCTGGGCGGTATCGAACTGGGCGGACACATATCTGGAATCGTGACAGTATTTCGCGGATGAACGTTCGCGAAATCATCGTAGGCGTTGAGTTCTACGAGGCCCCCCTCTGTCCTGCCGGACATCTCCCCCTCAAGGGGGGAGATTGGCAACTTGTCTGTCCCGCGAATTTTCCGACGTTGGGGATTGGCGAAGCCAAAAATGACAGCCAATCTCCCCCCTTGCGGGGGAGATGTCCGGCAGGACAGAGGGGGGTGCCCAGGCGCGGTCCTAACCAACGTATCGCCAACCCATCGAAGGCCGCATGAACCGCGCCCTCGCGCTCCTCCGCCGTCGCCTCGTCGGCAGCGTCTTCGTGCTTTTGATCGTCGTCATCGGCACGTTCCTGCTGCTCGAGGCCGCCCCGGGCGACGCGGTCGATGCCTATATCGTCTCTACCGGCGGCGATGCCGGCATGATCGAGCTGTTGCGCCATCGCTGGGGCCTCGACCAGTCGGAGCTGACGCGGCTCGCCAACTATCTCTGGGCGCTGCTGCATCTCGATCTCGGCCAGTCCGTCACCTTTTCGCGGCCGATCCGCGACGTGATCCTCGAGCGCCTGCCGACCACGCTGTGGTTGATGGGCAGCGCCACCGCGCTTTCCTTCGGCCTCGGCTCGGCGCTGGGCATCTATGCCGGCGCCAGGCCGGGCAGTTTTCGCGACCGTTTTCTCTCCATCGGTTCGCTGGCGCTCTACGCGGTGCCGGGTTTCTGGCTCGGCCTGGTGCTGATCGTCGTCTTCGCTGTCGACCTGCGCTGGCTGCCAATCGGCGGCATCGAGACCATCGCCTCCGGCAAGGCCGGCCTCGACCGCGCCGCCGACATCGCCATCCATCTCGTCCTGCCGGTCTCAGCCCTCGGCTTCATCTACCTGGCGCTCTATTTGCGGATGATGCGTGCCGGCATGACCGAGGTCTGGCGGCAGGATTTTGTGCTGGCCGCCCGCGCCAGGGGCTTGTCGCTCCCCCGCATCGTGCTTGCCCATGTCGCCCGCAATGCGCTGCTGCCATTGGTCACGATGCTCGGCCTGCAGTCGGCGCAGATGCTGGGCGGTAGCGTCGTCATCGAGAGTGTTTTTGCCGTGCCCGGTCTGGGTCGGCTGGCGCAGGAGGCAGTGGCCGCGCGCGACACGCCCTTGCTGCTCGGCATCATTCTCGTCAGCGCCGTCCTGGTCATCGTCATCAATCTTCTCGTCGATGTCGCCTATGCCTTTCTCGACCCGCGCGTCGGCGCCAGCGAGGCCGGCACATGAGCACGCTCCGCCGCTTTCTGCGCACGCCGGAGGCGGTCGCCGGCGCCATCCTCCTGGCGGCATTGTGCGTCACGGCCCTGTCAGCGCCGCTGCTGTTTCCGGGCGACCCGCAAGCCATCGCCGGCCCGGCGCTGCTGCCGCCCTTCCAGGACTGGTCGCTGCCGCTCGGCACGGATCGCCTCGGCCGCGACGTGCTGGCCGAGCTTTTCCACGGCGCCCGCACGTCGCTTGCCGTCGGCCTTGCGGCAGCGGCCGCCGCACTGGCCATCGGCTCCGTGGTGGGCACGGTGGCCGGGTTTGCCGGCGGCCTCACCGACGAGGTGCTGATGCGCGTCACCGATGCCTTCCAGACCGTGCCGGGCTTTTTGCTCGCTCTGGCCTTCGTCAGCGTGGTCGGCCCTTCGATCGGCGTCGTCGTGGCGGCAATAGCGCTCGGCACCTGGACCGGGCCTGCGCGCGTGGCCCGCGCGGAAGTACTGTCGATCCGTGAGCGCGACTACGTTGCCGGCGCGCGCGTCATCGGCATGCATCCGCTGGAAATCGCCTTTCGCGAGGTGCTGCCCAATGCCTTGCCGCCGGTGCTGGCGCTGTCCTCGGTGATCGTGGCAGCGGCGATCCTCACCGAGGCGGCTTTGTCCTTCCTCGGCCTTGGCGACCCCAATCGGGTCACCTGGGGCGGCATGATAGCGGAGGGCCGCGCGGTGCTGCGCACCGCGCCCTTCCTGTCGATCGCGCCCGGCATAGCGCTGGTCCTGACGGTGCTCGGCGTCTATCTCGCCGGTGAAGGCATCGTTGAAACCACGGCGGTCAGAAGAGGCCTGTCGTGACCGCGCTGGCTTCGATCCGCAACCTCGCGGTGACCTACCGCCGTGACGACGGCGAGGTGGTGGCGCTGAGGGACATCAGCCTCGACATCAAGGCTGGCGAGCGGCTGGCCGTCATCGGCGAAAGCGGTTCGGGCAAAAGTACGCTGGCTTTGGCGATTGCGGGGTTGTTGCCGGCGAGCGCCAGGATTGACGGACGTATCGATTGGGTTTTGCGACCGTCGATGTGGGGTGCCAAGGCAGAACGCCTACCTTCCCATTTTCTCGAAAAGGCACCCCTCCTCGGCCGCGATATCGGCTTCATCTTTCAAGACCCGTCCGCCAGCCTCGATCCTGTCATGACTGTCGGCAAACAGATCGCCGAAGTCTCCCGCACCCATCTCGGTCTCACATGGTCTCAGGCATACGCCAGGGCGAAGGATCTGCTCGAACGCGTCCGCCTGGCCGACCCGGACTCGGCCCTGCGCGCCTATCCGCATCAGCTGTCCGGCGGCCAGAAGCAGCGTGTGGCGATTGCAGCCGCGATCGCAGCCGGCCCAAGACTTTTGATCGCCGATGAGGCGACCAGCGCGCTCGACACCATCGTGCAGGCCGAGATCGTCGCACTGATCCGGCGGCTGGTGGAAGAAGACGGCATGACGCTGCTGTTCATCAGTCACGACATTGCGCTGGCCGCCGAGCTGGCGGACCGCATTGCCGTGTTCCGGCATGGCGAATTGATCGAACTTGGCGCCACGCAACAGATCGTCAGTGCGCCAACTGAAGCCTACACGCGCGCGCTGCTCGAGGCCCATATCGGCCTCGACGCCGAACCGCTGCACCACGGTGTGATGGCATGAGCGCCCCTGTGCTGGCGGTTTCCAACCTTACCAGGCATTACCGCCGTGGCGGCAAGACAGTTACCGCGGCCGACGACGTTTCTTTCGAAATCGGGCCCGGCGAGACGCTGGCGCTGGCCGGACCCTCCGGCAGCGGCAAGTCGACGATCGCCCGGCTGGTGTTGCGGCTGATCGAGCCGGATGCCGGCCGGATCGAGTTTGAAGGCCATGATTTCCTGGCTCTGGGCGGCGCCAGCTTGCGTGCGCGTCGCGCTCGCTTGCAGATGGTGTTCCAGGATCCGCTTGCCGCCTTCAATCCGCGCGCCACGGTGGCGCGCGTGCTTGACGATCCTTTGCGCATCCACGGCGTCGCCTCCCGTTCCGAGCGCCCGCGCCGTATCGCCGCCCTGCTGGAGCGCGTCGGGCTTACGGCGGAGCTCGCCTCTCGCGCCATCCACGAAATCTCGGGCGGCCAGCGGCAGCGGGTGGCGATTGCCCGCGCCATGGCCACGAAACCCTCGCTGATCGTGCTCGACGAAGCGGTGTCGGCACTCGATGTTTCGGTGCGCGGACAGATCCTTGATCTTTTGCTCGACCTGCAACGCCAGGAACGGATCGCTTATCTCTTCATTTCGCATGATCTCGGCGTCGTCAGGGCCGTCGCCCACCGCGTCATCCTTCTCGACGGCGGGCGGATTGCCGAGAGCGGCGATGCCCGCGCCGTCATCGATGCGCCGCGATCGGCTATCGGCAAGGCGCTCGTGGCAGCCGCACCAAAGCTCAGAAGAACCACGCAGGAAGCATCATGATCGACCCCGAAGCCAGAGCCGAGAAACTGTCGCGCGAACTCGATTCCGCATTCCGCAACCGGGCCGACCTCTATCGCCTGTTCCTGGATGAGTTGACCGGAGAGCTGGGCGCCGAAAGAGCCGAGGCGATAATGACCCGGACCATCGAGCAGCGCGGCAAGGAAGTGGCCGCAGCCGCCTTCGCCGCATTCGGTCCCAACGACGCGCGCTCAATCGGCGAAGCTTTCCTGTCGGTCAGCCCGGATGACGGCCGGATGTATCCGACCGATGTCGAACGCGGGCCCGACCGCATCGCCTTCAAGGTGAAACGCTGCCCCCTCAAGGATGCCTGGGTCGAGGCCGGCGTCGGCGAGGAAAAGCTCGCCACGCTCTGCCGCATCGCCGGCGCCTTCGACCGTGGCCTGTTCGAAGCGACCGGCGTGCGTTTCGACAATGTCACCTGGACGCCCGGCCACGGCAGCGGCTGCTGCCATATCGCGCTGACCAACCGCGATGCCGGCTAGCAATTGACGGCCTTAGCCGCCGACCATCAGCCTGACGACCTCGTCATGGTTGGTCTCGGAAATCTTGCGCTCGCCGGCCTGGATCCCGCGCCGCAGCACGACGATGCGATCGGAAACGGCGAAGATGTCCTGCAGATTATGCGAGATGAAGATCACGCCGCGCCCTTGCGCCTTGAGCTGATGGATGAGCGAAATCACCTTGCGCTGCTCCGGCACGCCGAGCGCGGCCGTCGGTTCATCCATGATCAGGATCTGCGCATCCCAGTAGACGGCGCGGCCGATGGCCACGGCCTGGCGCTGGCCGCCGGAGAAATTGCTGACCGGCGCGTTCAACCGGCTGACGTGAAAGTCCAGCCGCTTCATCGTCTCCCTGGCGGCCTCGGCCATGGCCTTGCGGTCGAGCACCGGCAGGAAGCCGAACGCCTTGCGCATCGGTTCGCGGCCGAGGAAGATGTTGGCACCGATCGACAGATTGTCGGCCAGCGCGAGGTCTTGGTAGATCGTCTCGATGCCCTTTTCGCGCGCCTCCTGCGGCGTGGCGAAAGCCACCGGCTGCCCTCTGAGCAGGATTTCTCCGCCCGTCGGCTGGAACACGCCCGATATTGCCTTGATCAGAGTCGTCTTGCCGGCGCCATTGTCGCCGGCAAGAGCCACCACTTCGCCCGGCCGCACGGCCATGGAGAAATCATTGAGCGCCCGCACGGCACCGAAATGCTTGGAAAGGTTCCGGACTTCGAGGAGGGGCTCGGTGCTATTCATCCTGACGGGCTCCACTGAACCGGCGCTGCGCCTGGTCGATGAGAACGGAAATGATGATGACGACGCCGACGGCGATGAACTGCCAGAACGGCTCCACATTGACGAAGACCAGCCCGTATTGGATGACCGCGATCACCAGCGCGCCGGCGACGGTGCCGAAGATGGTGCCGGAGCCGCCGAACAGGCTGGCGCCGCCGATCACCACCGCCGCGACGCTGTCGAGCAGCAGGGGTTCGCCGGCCTGCGCGGCACCGGCGGTGAAGCGCGCCGCATAGAGCGCGCCGCCAAGCCCGGCGCACATTGCCGACAGCACATAAAGCCGCAGGATATGGCCCCTGATGTCGATGCCGGCGCGGCGCGCGGCCTGCACATTGGCGCCGATAGCGTAATTGTGCTGGCCGAACCGGGTCTGGCTGAGCAGATAGTGCATCACGACGACGAAGACAGCGGCGATCATCACCAGATAAGGCACGCCATGGAACTTGCCGTTGCCGAGCAGTGCGAACCAGGAATTCTGTACCGGCACCGTCGTGCCGCCGGCAAGCAGGAAGGCGACACCGCGGGCGACGCCGAACATGCCGAGCGTGCCGATGAAGGGCGGGACCCTGAGCCGCGAGATCAGCAAGCCGTTGATGACGCCGGGCACGCCGGCCACGATCACCGCGGCAAGGATGCCGGCCAGCATGGCCAACGGCAACGGAATGGCGGCGCCCGCCATGTTGGTGGCATGCGCGGCGATGACCGCCGCAAGGCCCATAATGAAGCCCAGCGACAGGTCGATGCCGCCTGAAATGATGACGAAGGTCTGCCCGGTCGCCAAAAGCAGCGGCGCCACGGCGAAGATCGCGATGGATTGAAGATTGAACGGATTGAGCACGAAAGTGGCGCCGAAGGCGCTCCGCGACCAGATCTCGAAACAGATGATCAGGCCGGCGAGAAACAGCCAGGCGCGCCCCTCGGCGATGCGTGCGATCCAGCTCCTGGCGGGATCGCCGTGGTCAGCCTGGGGGGCGACATGCTTCTCGGCTGGCTGTGCTGGTGATGTCGAGGTCATGAGTACTCCGCGGCGCGGCTGCCTTCAAACAGGTCCCGCCCTGGCGGGACCGGCACAGGCTCCTCCCGGCGCACCGGGAAGAGCCAAGCTGGTCCGGACTTACTCGGAGTAGAGATACTTCGAGATGTTCGGATCGGCGATGTTGGACTTGTCCATGATCGTGAAGCCGGTGCCGATCGTGACCGGGATGGATTGGCCGGTCAGGTGGGCATAGGCCGAGACGACGCCGAAATAGCCGATCTCTGCGGGATGCTGGGCGATCGCCACATCCACAAGGCCGGTGTTGATGTTGTCGACGATGCTGGTCGGAGCATCGAAGGCAACCACTTTGACGGTGCCCGTCTGCCCTGCCTGCTTGACGCCATTGGCGGCGCCCAGCGCCGAGAACAGATTGGCTCCGAACACGCCGACGAGGTCGGGGTTGCGCGCGAACACCGCCTGCAGCTGCGAGGCCGCCTTGTTGGCGTCGTCATCATTGAACTGGGTCTCGAGAACGGTGATGCCGGGATGGTTGGCCATCTCCTTCTTGAAGCCTTCCTCGCGCTGGTCGGTGGTCGAGATGCCGGGCTTGACGTTGGAGACATAGACTTTGCCCTTGTCGCCGACGGCCTTGGCAAGCGCCCGCGCCGCGATTTCGCCGCCCAGCACATTGTCCGAGGCGATGTAGGCCAGCGGGAAATCGGCGTCACCCGCGCCGGTCTGATAGGCGCCGGTGCCGATGAACGTATCCACGGTGATGACCGGAATGCCTGCGTCATTGGCCTTGCGCAGCGGCTCGACCAGCTGGACCTTGTCGGTCGGCGCGATCAGGATCGCGTCCGGCTTCTTGGCGATGACCGCGTCGAGCACCGGCACCTGGGTGACCGGATTGAACTCAGGAGCGCCCTGGAAGACCAGGTTCACGCCAAGCGCGTCGGCCGCGGCCTGGGCGCCCTTGCGCATGGTGATGTAGAAACCGTCGGTGGTCAGGCCCGGAACGAGCGCGATGGTGTATTTCTTGTCCTGCGCCTGCGCGGGCGCGATAAGCACCGTCGCGCTGACGGCGAGAGCCGCGAGCGCGGCAACGATCTTCTTCATGACATCCTCCTCATTGTGTTGGCAGATCTGCCGTTGCAAGTGACATCGAATGGCCGTCGTCCGCTTGGGACAAGACGGCCGGGAACGCCTGTTTGCTTTTCGCGGGCAGCTCCTCCCAAGCGCCCTCCAGTCGATATGTCAGCCGGTCCAGCCGACCGCTACGATAGCCGTGGTCACTTCCTCGCCTCCGCGAGGTCAGAGAACCACAGCACCTGGCATGCGTCGCACGCCAAGTTCACAAACTTGTAACACTTTGCAGAAATAAATTGCAACTCGGTTTTCCGGGTCGCAATGCCGGATTTTTCACGCAACATCCGACTGCTCCACAAAGTCCCGGCGAACTATTGCCTCGACTTCTCGGCGGCACAACCGATTTCGTAAAATCGCCCTCGCGAACTGGAATGCGGCGGCGGCGCGTCGGGCGGGCACTATCGCGGCGGCAGGGTTGCGAGGATGGCTTGCGCCGTCTTCGTATCCGTTATCACGGCGTTGATCAGCCGGGCGCGAGCGGCGCCGATGATGGCCGTCGCCTTTTCCGGCGACGCCGCGACACCGATCACCAGCGGCACGGCGCGGAGCTGCGCCGGCGACATAGCGATCATCCGGCCCTCTCCTTCCCAGGCGATCAGCGCGCCATCGGCATCGAAATAATGCCGAAGGACATCGCCGGCCGCATGGACCAGCGCCTGCTCGCTCGGCGTGGCTGCGCTCGCCTCGGGTGCATTGATGGCATGCGGCAGGCCGATGCCGACGATCGCCACATCGGTCCTGTCCCACAGCGCGACGGCATCGCTGATGGCGGCATCACCAAGGAAGACTTCACGCAATTCACTGGAAGGCAGATAGGGCGCATGAATGAAGTGCGGTATCCCGCCGAACTCCTCGGCGGCGAGGCGGACGAATTCGTTGACCTGAAAATGCGCCGCGTGCTGCTGCATGCCGCCGGTGGCGGCAACGGTCAGCACGCCCGGAATGCGCGGCAGGCCGGCGCGGATCACCTCGCGCACCGCGCGCCCCCAGCCGATGGCGACCACGGAGCCGGCCACCAATTGCGCCTGCTTGAGAAGGCCGCCGAGCGGGCCGGCCAGCGCCGTCAGCGCGCCTGCGGCCGGCGTCTCGACCACCGCTGCGTCACGCAGGCCTAGCCTATCGATTAGCTGTCCGGTGATCTCCTCAGGTGCCGCCAGATCGAGAACCTCGATACGGACGATCCCTTCCGCCCGCGCCCGCTGCAAGAGGCGCGATATGGTCGCGGTGGAGACGCCAAGCTGCCGCGCGATATCGACCTGCGACATCTCCGCCTCGTAATGCAGTTTGGCGACCGTGTGCAGCATCGTGCGCGATGCGGTCGCATCCTGAATGGGAGGGACAGCCAGCTTGCAATTCCTTTCAGCAACGTGTTACACACGTATACGCCGATGGGAGTTATCGCGCAAATCCGGCGAACTCGCAACTTGAGGCCGTCCTGCCCAGGCGCCGGCAAGGTGTGCTTTTCCGGGCAATGGACGGCGCATCAAGACGGCAATTCTCCCCTGCCGGCAGGCGGGCAAACTGAACATTCTTGTTTCCACGGGATTCGCGCCCTCGGCGAGAGAGCGCCAACATCGGACAGAGACCATGACAAAGATGACCACCGCGGAGTTGCGCGGCTATCAGCAGATATGCGGCAAGGACGGGGCCATGGTGGCCATCGCCTGCGACCAGCGCGGCGGCATGCGCACCTTGCTGGCGTCGGATCCGGCCGAACAGGCCAGGATCACCAACGACATGCTCGGGGACACCAAGGCCGACATAACGCGCTACCTTGCAAGTGCTGCGTCCTGCGTGCTGCTCGACCCGCTCTGCGCGGTGCCGCGGGTTGTCGAGGAGGGCGTGCTGAACCGCGATACCGCGCTGCTTATCGGCCTCGACGCCTCGGGTTTCGACGTCTCGCCTGAAGGCTATCGCCTGTCGCGCCTTGTCCCCGGCATCGATGCGCGCCGCGTGCGCGAACTGGGTGGCACGGGCGGCAAGATCATGGTGTATCTGCGGGCCGACAAGCCCGAAGCGAATGAGCACAACATTGCCATCCTGCGCCAATGCATCGCCGATTTCGGGCAGGAAGATCTGTTGCTCGTCGTCGAATTCCTGACCTATCAGCTCGAAGGCGAAAGCCCTGAAGATTATGCGACGAAGACGCCGTGGCTTGTCGAGGAAGGCACAAAAATCTCGCTGGAGTGCGGGGCAAAGGTGCTGAAGCTTCCGTATCCCGGAACGCCGGAGGCCTGCGCCAACATCACCAGAATGGCCGGCGAGGTGCCGTGGGCGGTGCTTTCGGCCGGCGTCAACCACGCCACCTTCCTCGGCCAGGTCGAGATTGCCATGCAGAACGGCGCCTCCGGCGTTATCGCCGGCCGCTCGCTGTGGAAGGACTGCATCTCGCTCGATCGTGACATTCAGCGCGAAAGGCTTAAGACCATCGCGGTGCCGCGATTGCGTGAGATCCAGGCGGTAATCGGGCATCACCGGCGCAAGGCCGCCGCCTGATATCCGCGTTGGATCACCGGCACGTGCAGGACGTCATGCCTCTCACCATAGGGATAGATATAGGCGGCACCAATCTGCGGGCCGCCCGCATTTCGGGCGCCGGCGAAATCCTCGAACGTCTTTCCGAAAAGAGCGCGCCGGACCCGCAGGCTGTGCTCTCGCGGATCGCCGGGATGGTGCGCCGGCTCGACACATCGGAGGTTTCGGCCATCGGCATCGGTGTTCCCGGCCGCGTCGATGCGCATCGCCGCGCGGTCCTGTCCGGCGGCTACGTCAATCTGGCCTCCGTCTCGCTGGCGCAGTGCCTGGAGGACATGGCCGGCAAGCCCGTCGTCATCGACAATGATTGCAACATGGCACTGGTCGCCGAGATGGCGCTCGGCGCCGGCCGGGGTCATCACGACGTCGCCATGTTCACCATCGGCACCGGCATTGGCGGGGCCGTCGCTCAAGATCGGCGGATCGTGCGTGGCCGGGCAACGGCAGGGCAGCTCGGCCACATCACTGTCGACGTCAATGGCGAGATCTGCGCCTGCGGCCGGCGCGGTTGTGTCGAAACCACCAGTTCAGGCACCGCGCTTGGCCGTCACATCGCGCGGGCCGGCTTGCGTCCCGACCTTTCGATCGACCAGCTCTTTGCCCGCGACGCCGCCGGAGACGTCCAGGCGCGCGCTATACTCGAAGTCTGGGCAATGCCCTTGCGTGCCGCCATCGATACCAGCGTCGCCATGTTCGACCCCGGTGTCGTCCTGCTCGGCGGCGGTCTTGGCTGGGCGGCACACAAGGCGCTCGGCCGCGCGCCGGTCCTGGCGCCGTGGTACCAGTGCCCGGTCGAGCCGGCGCAGCTCGGCGACGACGCCGGCGTGATCGGGGCGGGATTGCAGGCGCTGGCCGGAACAGACAGGGCGACAGCGCCGATTTTTGGCCGGCATTTTGTGCAAGCCGGCGCGGCCAGGCGCGCCGTGCTGGTCAACGGCATCCCGGCCAGCGGCAAGAGCACGGTGTCGCGCGGCATCGCCGACCGCAGGGGATGGCCGTTGCTTGCGCTCGACACGATCAAGAATCCGTTTCTCGAGGTGCTCGGCGGCGGCGACCGCGCATTCAACCGCACGCTCGGCCGCGCCAGCTATCAGGCGATCTGGTCAGTCGTCGGCGAAGCCCCAGCGGGCTCCACATTCATCGTCGACGCCTGGTTCGGTTTCCAGCCGCGCGAGCTGCTTGAGGATCATCTCAGGAATGCCGGTGTCGAACAGACTTTCGAAATCTGGTGCCACGCGCCGGGCGAGGTTTTGGCCGAACGCTATGGCGCCCGGCTCGGCCAGCGTCCCGCCGGCCATCCAGGCGCGGCCTATATCCCCGAACTGATCGAACTCGCCAGGCGCGCCGAACCGCTGCGGCGCGGCCCGCTCTTCGACGTCGACACGACGAAACCGATCGACTTCGATGCCATCATGGCATGGCTGCGAGCGATAATGACGGGCGACGTTTAGAACGTTGATGGACAAGAAGCAGCTGGGCTCGCCAACTCCGAAAGCCGTTTCGCTTTCGAGCTGGCCAGGCCTGCCTAGTCAATAACCGACGGTGAAGCGCTGCTTTATGTAGGCGGGCTTCTCGATCTCGTCGACCATCGCGATGGCGTAATCCTCGAAGGAAATGCTGCTGCCCTTGTCCGAAGCCAGAAGCGTGTCCTTGCCGAGGCGGAACTTGCCGGTCCGCTCGCCCGGGATGAACATGGCGGACGGCGACAGGAACGTCCAGTCGAGGTCATCGATGGTCTTCAACTTGTCCAGGAAGTCAGCGCCCTTCTGCGCCTCGGCCTTGTAGATGTCAGGAAATTCGGGCGTGTCGACCAGCCGCTTGCCAGGCGAGACCTCAAGGCTGCCCGCGCCACCGACGACCAGGTAACGCTTCACGCCGGAGGCTCGCACCGCGGCGATCAGCGTGTCGGCATCGCTGTCGAGGAAATGCACCGAACTGATCACCACATCGTGGCCGCGGACCAGCTTGGCGAGGCCTTCCTTGTCGAAGACGTCGCCCTTCCTGGCCGTCACGCCAGGCAGCGCGGCGATTTTTTCAGGATTGCGGGCGATGCCGGTGACCGTGTGGCCACGGCCGGAGAGTTCCTTGAGCAGGCGCGAACCGACTGCGCCCGATGCGCCGATGAGAGCGACTTTTGCCATGTCTTTTTCCATTCCTTGTTGGAGGTGGGTTGGGGGTCACGCGGCCGCGATATGAGCGAGGAGATTGTCGAAACTGCCGAACAGCGCGTTCGAACCGATGAGGCGCGGCGCATCGTTGCGGATGACGGCGAGCGAAGGCACGCCATTGGAATGCAAGCGCTGGAACAGCGCGCGGCCTCGGCCGACCAGTTCGCGGTGAGCTGTCAGCAATCCTTCGGTTGGCGCCTTCACCAGTTCGCCGGCATCGGCCATGCCGGCGGCGGCGAGCACCTCGGCGACACCGCCGACCGTGACGATATCGCGCCCATCGACATAGCGCGCGTTCTGGATCGCCTTCAGCGCGGCCAGCCGGCGGCCGGGATCTTCCGGGCCCGCTGCGGTAATCGCGAGGGTCGCGGCATGGGAATCCAGCAACGTGCCGCGAACATTCAGCACGTTGTCCCGATAGGCCTGCGTGAAAACCTGTCCCGTTAACCGCTCGATGCGCTGGTCGTTCGCCCAGGCATGGGCGGCAAAACCGTCATCCATCGGCCGAGCGCCTGCCCCCGAAAACAGGCCGGTCGGCAAGAGCTCGACGCGCACGCCGCTGGCGGACAGTTTTTCGACATCGGGCTTGCGCCATAACACCAGCCGCAGAGCGGATCGAAAAGATAGGTCACTTCTGGATTGGCGGACCGGCTTGGCGTGGCCAAGGCCGTGGTCAGCCACCAGATCGGCAGGCTTGAACAGGAATTGGGCGCGACGCTCATGCGGCGCACGACGCGGCGTGTCACGCCGACCGAGGAGGGTCGCCTCTTCTACGACCGCGCGATGATCATCCTGCGCGAAGCCGAAGCGGCCTATGGCGAGATCTCGCACGGGGCGATCGAACCCAAGGGAATGCTGAGGCTGACCGCGCCGCTCGACTATGGCACCAAGATCGTTGCGCCGGTCATGGCCGCCTATCTCCGAACCTATCCGCATATGCGCGTCGAGGCGATTTTCGATGACGCCGTCAGCAATCTGGTGGACGAGCAGATCGACCTCGGCATCCGCGTCGGCTGGCTTGCGGATTCCTCCAATCAGGCGCGGCGCCTGGGCACGATACAGCAGGTCGTGGTGGCGAACCCGACCTTCGCCGCAAGGCTGCCGCCCGATGTCACCCCGCGCCAGGCAAGATCGCTTGCCTGGGTCGGCAACGCCCAGCTGCGCGGCATCGGCCAATGGCTGTTTTCAAGAGAGGGAGAAACGGTGTTGACCGAACTCAACCCGGTCATCATGTGCGACAAGAGCCCGGCGGCTCTTGCCTGCGTGCTCGCCGGTATCGGATTGGGCGTATTTCCCGACTACAGTGTCGGCGACGATATCGCCGAGGGGCGTCTCGTGCCGGTATTTGCCGACTGGACGTTGCCTGCCGGCGGCATCCATGCCGTTTTCCCTCCGGCCCGGTTCCGGCCAGCCAAGGTCCGCGCCTTCGTCGAGTTGCTGGCGGCCGCCGAGAAGAAACGCTCGCGTCTCGTCGAAACGGCCTGAGGCGACGGAGACAGCCCGCCAGCTCAAGGCTGACGGGCTGATCGTTTTGGTCGCCGGGCGCTCACCGATAGGTCGCGTATAGATCCTCAATCCGCTCGCACGGTGCGGCCGCTGGGCGCGGTACTCGCAGGCGAGATCATATTCGGCACCAGAATGTCATTGCGGCGCGCGAAGGCGATCAAGGTCGCCCGCACGGTTTCCGCATCGATCTCGCCGGCAATGCCGGCTTTGCAAGCGTTGAGGGCGACGGCATGGGCGCCGTTCCGGCTGGCAACGGGCCAGTCCTGCAGCACGGCATATGCTTCCATCGCAGTCTCGATCGTCACCGGAAGCCCCATTCCGACCAAGATCGTCACGGGTTCTTCAAAGCGCATCTGTGCCATGGTTTAAACCTCCATTCGACGGCAAACGAACCGAAGCATGTCGGGCAGCCTGGTGCGCGAAGACAGGTCGGCGCGGATAGGGCGGGTGCGCCGGTGTCGTCGGATTTCCGGCAGCCGCGAGCCTGATCTCGGCTGGCTCGACCCGGCTTGGCTTGAGCACCGGCGAGCCTCGGCCGGGCGCCGGTAGCGCCCTATGCGCCCTGGCGAGCGCCTCGAGCCAGGCAAGGACGGAAAGCGGCGGAAGCGCCCGCCCATCGAGCCAGGCGGCGACCTGGCTTTGCGGGCAACCAAGCTCGTCGACGAGGTCTGCCGCTTTCCACCTCAACGTTTTCAGGCATTCACGCAATTGGCCCACGATCATGTCGGTCCTCCTCCCAACCGGACATCGGTCCATCGTTTGCTGTGGGGCTCCGATGATCGCGTCCTCCATCCCTGGTTGAGCCGCCGGAGCTTTCCGAGGCTGCCGACACATGCTGCGCGGCCAGGAACATCAGCGTCGACGCCGCCGTTCGGCGGCTCCAGCCTGCGGACTCGGCCATGTCGAGAACGCGCATCAACAATGGCCCCAGCACGCTCCTGCATTCTGCCTCGTAGGCGAGAAATTCGTTTGCCGGATGCGTGGGCGCCGAAACGGAACCGATACCGGTCATAGTGGTCTCTCTCCAAACTTTCCCCGGGAAGCGCCCGCTCCCACTTGTGGGAGCGGGCGGCCTCCCAGCGTCCTAGAAGTCCATGCCCGCGCCGGCGGGCATGGCAGGGGTCGCGGCCTCCTTCTTTGGCTTCTCGGCCACCATCGCCTCGGTGGTGACCAGCAGGCCAGCGACGGAAGCGGCGTCCTGAAGCGCGGTGCGCACGACCTTTGCCGGATCGATGACGCCTTGGCCGTAGAGATCGCCGAACTCGTTGGTCTGGGCGTTCCAGCCCCAGCCGAACTCGCTCTTCTCACGCAGCTTGCCGACGATGATCGAGCCCTCGGCGCCGGCGTTCTCCGCGATCTGGCGCACCGGGGTCTCGATCGCACGCCGCACGATCTCGACACCGGTCCTCTGGTCGGCATTGTCGATCGGCAAGGCATCGAGCGCCTTGGCGGCCCGGAGCAGCGCGACGCCGCCGCCCGGGAGTACGCCTTCCTCGACCGCCGCACGGGTCGCATGCAGCGCGTCGTCGACACGGTCCTTGCGCTCCTTCACCTCGACTTCCGTCGAACCGCCGACACGGATGACGGCGACGCCACCGGCGAGCTTCGCCAGCCGCTCCTGCAGTTTCTCGCGGTCGTAGTCGGAGGTGGTCTCCTCGATCTGCGCTTTGATCTGGGCGATGCGGCCCTGGATCTCTTCCTTGCGGCCAACGCCGTCGACGATGGTGGTGTTTTCTTTTTCGATCACCACCTTCTTGGCGCGGCCCAGCATCTGCAGCGTGACGTTTTCGAGCTTGATGCCGAGATCCTCGCTGATCGCCGTGCCGCCGGTGAGGATGGCGATATCCTCCAGCATCGCCTTGCGGCGATCACCGAAGCCGGGCGCCTTGACGGCCGCAACCTTCAGGCCGCCGCGCAATTTGTTCACGACCAGCGTGGCGAGCGCCTCCCCTTCCACGTCCTCGGCGATGATCAGCAGCGGCTTGCCCGACTGCACGACCGCCTCGAGGACGGGGAGCATGGCTTGCAGGTTGGACAGTTTCTTCTCGTGGATCAGCACATAGGGCTCTTCAAGTTCGACGCGCATCTTGTCCTGGTTGGTGATGAAGTACGGGCTGAGATAGCCGCGGTCGAACTGCATGCCTTCGACCACCTCCAGTTCGGTCTCGGCGGTCTTGGCCTCCTCCACCGTGATGACACCTTCATTGCCGACCTTCTCCATCGCCTCGGCGAGGAACCGGCCGATCTCGGGATCGCCGTTGGCCGAAATGGTGCCGACCTGGGCGATCTCGTCGTTTTTCGTCACCTTGCGAGCGTTGGCCTTCAGTTCGGCAACGACCGCCTCCACGGCCTTGTCGATGCCGCGTTTCAAATCCATCGGATTCATGCCCGAGGCGACGGCCTTGGCGCCTTCCTTGACGATGGCTTGGGCAAGAACGGTCGCGGTCGTGGTGCCGTCGCCGGCGATGTCGTTGGTCTTCGAAGCGACTTCGCGCACCATCTGCGCGCCCATGTTTTCGAACTTGTCTTCCAGTTCGATCTCCTTGGCCACCGTCACACCATCCTTGGTGATGCGCGGCGCGCCGAAGGATTTGTCGATAACGACGTTGCGGCCTTTGGGACCGAGCGTCACCTTCACCGCATTGGCCAGAATGTCGACGCCGCGCAGCATCTTCTCGCGGGCTTCGGTATGGAATTTCACTTCCTTGGCAGCCATTGGATCACTCCTTCAATTTAGGCAGCTTTCGTTGACTGGTAACTTGGCAAGAAGCCGTCAGGCGGCCTTCTTCACGGTCGCGGTCTGCTCGATCACGCCCATCACATCGCTTTCCTTCATGATGATCAGGTCTTGGCCGCCGAGCTTGATCTCGGTGCCGGACCATTTGCCGAACAGAATGCGGTCACCCACCTTGACGTCGAGCGGCTGTAGCTGCCCGGCTTCGTTGCGGGCACCCGGGCCAGCGGCGATCACCTCGCCTTCCTGCGGCTTTTCCTTGGCTGTGTCGGGAATGATAATGCCGCCAGCCGTTTTCTCCTCGGCTTCGATGCGGCGGACCAGGATACGGTCGTGCAATGGGCGGAACGTCATGTCGTTCTCCTTCAAGGACAAACAGTTTTTGAGGTTCCTCCGCGCCGGACCGGCAATATCGGCCCGGCACGAGGTGCCGCGACCCTTGTTCAGGCATCGCGCGCGCATATCGAGCTAGTTTTGGAATTTTCCGGTTTCAAGAGGTTGGCGCAAAAATTTTGGCGCTCGTCGCATGAGAGTGCCAACGCGTTGTTATCATGCGGGGATTCTCGCCAGGTCGACGATTTCACCGCTTGAATTTTGGTGAAGAGCTAACAAGATTATCCTGGCCGGCGCTGCCGAAGCACAGCCGGAAACTGGACGCTATCGAGGAGTTTTTGCAGACGGAGGACAGCGATGGACCGACATAAATTTTCGCCGATCATGCCTTCCCTGACTGACACGCCCGACACCTCGCTTGACCGGCTGCTTTCGCCGGCGAGGCACTTCAAACATCCTGACGAGGTATTGGAAGACGACGCGCTCGACCTCTGGGAAAAGCGGGCGATCCTGTCGTCTTGGGCCTCGGATGCCTGCGCGGTGGAGTCGATGCCGGAACTGCGCCTGCCGCCGGGAGTCGAGCGGCCGGTTTGCTTCGACCACATCATGGAGGCCCTATGCAAGCTCGACATCGACGTGCCGGCGCCGCGGTCCACGCCGGACGAATTCCGGCACGACTTCGCCAGGATGAATGCATAGGTCGTCAGCGAAAGGAGAAACATATGGTGACTGCGGTCAGCAGAGAATTCCGCCTGCAGATGGATGGCTACGGCCTGACCACGGCCGAGATTCACTATTATATGCCTGACTACCCCAACCTGCTGCAGCTCTATGTCTGGCAGGAATACGACCTCGCTCCCGATTTTCCGGAGCTGAAGGGCTTCCTTGGCTATTGGGAAAGCGAACTGGACGGCGCGCTGCATTCCGTGCGCGTCGCACACCATCGTCTAATCACACCGTCGGAATGGCGCGCCGTTGACGGCATCGTTGCCATCCATTGAGCGGATCACATTGAGCGGATCAAAAAACCTGAAGCGCGTCGCCTGCAACGCGGCGCGCTCAAAGGCTCGATTGAGCATACCTAAAGTCAGAGCTTCCGAGCAGGATGAGTGATGGGATTCGTGTCATCCTGCTCTGACAGCCATCGGCTGGGCCGTCGTTGACATCGCCGCGGAACGGAATTGCTGGGGCGAAGGGGAGCGGCCCCTCGTCAGGCCGGCTCGCTTGGCCGCCTTCAAGAAAGCCTTGTAGGCAGCACGCCCGCTGCGCCAGCCATCCAGCGCATCACGGCATGCGCGACCGGCGGCGCGCCAGCTTGGTCCGCGCGCCCATTTCGGCCATTGTTGATCCAGGCATTCCAGAGCCTCGAAGCTGCTGGCGACCTTGCGTGGGGCATCCGATAATTCGAGGGTAATCGGCTGAGGAAACCGAATATCGTTCATCACTTCCTCCGTTTTTTGACGTCTTTTTGCGAGTAAGCAATCGGATGGCGTCACCGGCGACCGTCCATCCGTGATCGAGATGGTCAGCCGTTCAGGCCGCGTCAAGAGCCGCCGGAATTTCGACGAGACGTTCGATCAGGCCTCTTGACGCCACGCCCGTCAGTTCCCAGATCGATTCCGCCGGCGCCGGAAGGGCCGGCAGGTCAAGGAGTGCCGATCCTTGGCACTCCTCGTACCCATGTTGCTCAGCGAAGGAGGATGTGGCTATGAGAACCGCTTTCGACTTTTCACCGCTCTATCGGTCGAGCATAGGCTTCGACCGCATTTTCGACCTGCTGGAGAATGCCAGCCGCACGGCGAACGTCGACAACTGGCCGCCCTACGACATCTCCAGGACCGGTGACGACGCCTACCGCATCACCATGGCGGTAGCCGGCTTCGGTCAAGACGAATTGAGCATCGTGCATGAACCCAACATGCTCGTCATCGCCGGCGAGCGTGCCGGAGAGGACAATGGCGAATACCTGCATCGCGGCATCGCCGGACGGCCGTTTGAGCGACGCTTCGAACTTGCCGACCATGTGAAGGTGACCGGCGCCGGCCTCGTCAACGGTCTCCTGACCGTCGATCTTCAGCGTGAGATTCCCGAAGAGATGAAACCGCGCAAGATCGAGATCGGCACCAGCATGGCCAAAGCCAAGGAAAAATCCGCGGCAAAGCCCGTGCAAGTGGAAAAACAGGCCGCGTGAGGCAATTCGGGTCAGGGCTTCCACCAACCGGACGCCGGTCGCCCGGTGGTGGAGACGCAAGCAAAGAGGAGAAAGACAATGAGCGTACGTGATCTCATTCCTTTTGGCCGGGAACGAGGCCAGGTGCCCAGCCTTCTGCGCGATGGCGAACGTGATCCGTTCATGTCGTTGCACCGCGAGGTGAACCGTCTTTTCGACGATGTTTTCCGCGGTTTCGGCTCCGGTCTGCCATCCTTGCCTTCCGTTGCCGCGAACGGCGGACGCTGGCCGAGCGTCGAGATCTCCGACACTGGAAAGGAGGTCCGTGTCACGGCCGAAGTGCCCGGCATGGAGGAAAAGGACATCGAGGTCCTGCTCGATGACGACGTGCTGACCCTGAAGGGCGAAAAGCGGTCCGAGAGCGAGGACAAGGAGCGCCAGTTCTCCGAGCGCTATTACGGCCGTTTCGAGCGCCGCATTCCGCTCGGCGTCGAGGTAGAGCAAGACAATGTCGAAGCGCGCTTCAGGAACGGCGTCCTGACGGTTACATTGCCGAAGACCGCGAAAGCGCAAGCGCAGGCAAAGCGGATCGAAATCAAGAGTTGAACCACCTATGCCGGCGGTTGGACAAACCCACCCGCCGGTTCAGGTCGAGATGTTGACGGCTTACACTGCGGACGCCATTGCTTTGCCGGCTGGATTATTTTCGGCGACAGGTCTGTCTTTTGTGCGGTGGCCCGGCTTGCCCGCCCCCCTGGTCGCTTTGGCTTGGCTTGGCTTTGGCGGGCGGATTGTGTTTGGTTTTGCGGGATTTGTTTTTGACCTTGGGCGTCGGCTTTGGGTGTTTGCTGGGCTGTGATGAGGGTTCTCAAATCAGCGGGCGGCCATCAGCCGGATACAAGAACAGCCCGGGGTGAGCCGGGCTGTTTTGATTTGGTTGCGGGGACAGGATTTGAACCTGTGACCTTCAGGTTATGAGCCTGACGAGCTACCGGGCTGCTCCACCCCGCGCCACCTATGAGCAAGCGT